>JACQGJ010000249.1 GCA_016199605.1 Armatimonadota bacterium
ACACTAACGGTGCGAACTTTACCTTCTGCGACGGCCACGTGAAATGGACCAAGGCCAGAAACCAGATCATGTTTAATCCCAATGCCATCGATCCGACCGGTTTCAATTAGGTTGTGTCCTCCCATCCCTGAGGTGGGACGCACTTGATTGAGCCCGGGGAAGTTTTTTTCTGCTTCGCCCTGTGGTTGGGATGATAACAGACGACCAAGACACCGCGACCGTTAGGAAACCAACGGTCGCGGTTTGTTTTTTACTCCCCCGGGTTCATCTCGTTTTATTGGTCGTGGGAGTGGTCTGGCTAAGTCTCCGACCCACCGAAAGCTACGATCTCTGGTTCCATCTGGCCACGGGACGATACATCTCCCGAACTCACTCCGTTCCCAAAGTCGATCCGTTCTCTTCCATCCCGGGAAGGACTTGGCAACCCCACGAATGGCTTGCCGGGTGGGGCCTTTACGAGGTGTACCAAGGGGCTCAACGCCACTTTCCAGGCGGCGGACTGCTGAGCTTGGTCCTCCTCAAGAGTCTGCTGGTTTGCTCTACCTTCGGTCTGCTCTATTGGGTCACACGTTGTTCGGGGGTGGGACCTCTAACGGCGACTTGCCTGACCGCAGTCGCCGTTCTTGCATCGCTGGGTTCCCTGGACGTCCGTCCGGAGATCCTATCCTTCCTGTTCTTCACCTGTTTCATGGGGTTTTGGATGGGCTCGAGAAGTGCCGGGTCGGTTGACGCCCCCGTCGCGCGTTTCTGGTACCTGCCTTTTATCAGCGTCCTGTGGTGCAACTTACACGCAGCCTTCGTGTCAGCGCTTGGGCTGATCGGGATAGGCTTGTTTCTCGAGTGGGCCGGAATGAAACGCCGGGCTGCAGGATGCGGTGAGCGAAGGAGGTTGAGACAATGTGTTACATTATGGGGCGCCTGCATCCTCGCGAGCTTTGCCAATCCCTTCGGACCTGGCGCTTTCCTCTATCCTTTGAGATACCTGGCAGGCGGAAGTCATTACGCCACCACGGTGGTGACCGAATGGCTTCCACCTGACTTCCACCGGTTGCCTTCGTGGATGTTTCTGGCCCTCGTTTTGACGGCGGGATTCGCGTTCCTGCGATCTTGGGATTCCGCGTGTCGAGCCGACCTCGTTCATCTCCTTGCCTGGGGAGTGCTAAGCGCGTTGCATCGTCGGTATATCCCGTTCTTTGCCCTTGCTTCCGCGCCGATTGTCGCGGAGAGACTGCGGTATGTCGCTGCGTACCAGTATGGCAGGACCTGGCTCATGGAGGACCGCAAACGCTACGCGACGGCAAGCGGCCTGGTGTGTGTGGCGTGGGTGTTGATCGTGGGTCAGTTGGGAAGAGGGAACTCCTTGACTGTTGCGAAACCGGTACGGGCCGACCTCATTCCCGTAGACGCTTCCGAATTCATAAGCCGGAACGAGCTTCCTGGCAAGTTGTACAACTCGTACCACTTTGGGGGCTACCTGATATGGAAGCTGTTCCCTCGCTACCGAGTTTTCGTAGACGGGAGGGCAGACGTCTATGGGGAGGGGTTTCTGAAGCGGTATGTTCAGATTGAGACAGGCGAGACCGGCGCGCTTGACTCGCCAAAACACAAGGGGATCAATCTCGCCGTTGTAGCTTTGAACAGCGGGATCCATCGCCAGCTTGCCCGGCATCGTGATTGGGCGCGGGTTTACCAGGATGGGGTAGCAGCCGTGTATGTCAGGAAGTGCCCGGAAACGAGAGCCCTTCTCAGACGTTGGGGGGAAGACCTTCTCTGGTATCCCGGATCCCCGGAGGTGACCTTCTTTCGTGGACTCGAAGCCGCGGAGCGAGGTCAACTCGGCAAAGCGGAGATACGGTGGCGGGAATGCCTCGTCCTAAATCCTCAGTACGCGGAGGCTTACGCGAATCTCGGAACGCTGTATGCGCGACGAGAGGACTGGGCTGCGGCGATTTCCTGCTGGCGAAAAGCGATCGGGATCGACCCCGAGGGTGACCCTCAGATCTACATCAATCTGGGACAGGTGTATGCCCGCCAGAAGAGACAGAAGGAAGCTCGAGAGTGTTTTGAGAAGTCGCTATCCTTGGATCCGTCTTCGGCGGAAGCTCGGAAGCTGCTCGACGCCATCACCTCCGGCAAGTGAAAGGCGAGCAGGCTCAAGGCGGTCAACGGATACTGGCACGACGCACTTCGCCGCGACGCGCCCGGATCGACCGCGTTCAGAAATGGAGGAGTTTGATGACACTTGGAGTTGTTAGTCTCGGACCCCAAGACCTAATCCGATCGAAGGTACGCGAGGTGTTCCCCCGGGCCGCGCTTGCGCTGCTCATCATGAATTGCCTCCCCAATGCACTGTTAACTCAAGGAGAAGCCGCCATGCCCAACGCCCCAAAGCACCGTATCGTTACGCTGTCGTCGCTCTGCTTGCTGGAAGGGAAGGAGTACGCAACCAAAGAATATGTCCTGCGAGAGATGCGTAAAGCCTGTTCCTCGCGCAAGCACGACCTTGTGGTGACGCCTTTCCTTCCGTTCCTTTCGTATCGGGAAGGTCACGAAGGCGATGACCTCGCTGCCTTTGCCGAACTGGCAAAGCGGTAC
>JACQGJ010000281.1 GCA_016199605.1 Armatimonadota bacterium
ATACTCGTCAAGGTTGAAAACACCGCATTGTTGTGAGACAGTTGGACTGTCGAACCCGACCGCCGTGGTAGGTTCGACTCCTGCCCTGCGGGCCGGCGTCCAACTGTCTCACAACAGGGGATTCTCCTCCCTAACGAGTTTAACTCAACTTCATGTTTGGGTTGGTTCGTTGCCATGTTCCCTCCAGGTCAAACTGCCGCACTTTCTGCATCGAGGTGCAAAGCCCCGAGGCTGATGGTAATTCATCCATCATCCCCTACCGAACGGATCCCGCTTCACCGTCACCGCTCTCGACGTTCGCCGCCTCCTGAGCGGAACTGATCGCGGGCGTCAGCATCGCGGATGGAAGCTCTATGTACCGTCGGTCTCCCTTTCGGGGAATCTTCCACGAGACGATGGCGGTCTCTTCCACTCCGCCGTACGTATCAGGAACACGCGTTCCTTGCCAGCACGAATCTATGATTCCGAGGCAAGGATACCCCTTTCCCCTTGCCTCAGCCACGACCTGGGCCCACGCGTCCACATTGCGGACATCATACCAGGGCATTACCGAGGTCGTGATCCCCAGCTTCGACCAGTAGGCGATGGAGGCTCTGCCGGCGGTCACAGGCCAGCTCGCGTCATACCCCCAGATATTCACCATCGCGTCCTTGGGGAGCTTCGGCCCAACAACTTTGGAGTACTCGTTGACGTGCCCGGCCCATAGGGATATCCGCACGGCGGGGTTGCCGGACTTGGCGGCCTTGTCGAGAAAACAGGCGCTGTCGGCAAGGAGTTCGATTGGCGTCTTCCCTGATTTGATACACCGGCTGTCTGTTGCCAGCATACCCTCCGCGGGACCGAACTCCTCCAGGCAACTCGATAGGTGCATATAGGAGAAGGGGAAATCCTTTGCCAGGTTCTTCGCGAAGTCGCCCATGATCTCGCGCGCCTGCGGCTCGACCGGGCAATAGGGTATATGGGTCTCGGTCCGGCCGGTGGACTCGCGGTAGCGGCTGACATAGTCATAGCTGGCAAGCACCGTAGCGCCGTCGGGGATCGTGGAATCCTCCGTTCTGGCGACGGTAAACGGTTTGGGATTCGGCATTTCATAGGGATAGCCGATGATGTCGCCGTTGATGACCTGGTAGTCCTCCCCGAGGCGGTATTGTTTCTTGCCGTCAAGGCTTGTGAGCGTCGCGTCGCTCAGCGCGGTTCTGATGACGTACTTGTTCGCCAACTCGGACGGTGTCGTGCCGTGAAGGACGACCTTTTCGCCTTTCACCCAAACACCTGAGGCCAGGTTGGGATTAGTTCTGGTCGGGAGCACACCGCCGTCAAGCGTGAGGAAATAGGGGATCAAGTTCAGATTCAGCCTCTGACATTTTGCCACATAATCGGCGAACTCTGCCCTCGCCCGGCCGTCCGTCGGATAACCGCTCGAATACATCAGTGTGTTCATCTTCCACCGCGCGGCCTGCTCCGGATCGCCGTACAGGACGCCGCGCATCGGCATGTCCGGGTAGTCTTTTGCGCCACAGCCCAGAACTACCGGGCCTCCTTCGACCTTCGCGAGCAGTTGCAACACCGTCATCAGGCCGTAGAAAGCGCCGGGCTCCCTCGCGGCTTCAATCGTCATACCTTTGCGGTTGATCTTGAGCAAATAGGATTCGTCTCCTTTGCCCTCCAATGCGTGCCGCTCGCCTAGGGCGATGGCGAGGCCGGCCTTGCCTGAAGTTACCCTCTCCATGGCAAGTCCGAACTTCGCCTTCAGGTCATCAGCCAGCA
Organism: Armatimonadota bacterium; assembly: GCA_016199605.1. Taxonomy (GTDB): domain Bacteria; phylum Armatimonadota; class Abditibacteriia; order CG2-30-59-28; family CG2-30-59-28; genus JACQGJ01. The sequence goes on from JACQGJ010000281.1 coordinate 1,768, forward strand.
TGCTCAGACCCTGGTCGAGGACAGCGCCGGACTTCCCTTCGACCGATACCCTCAAAGGGGAAGGCAAGCGAAAGTTCTCCGAGGCCGGATACCACTCGACCTGCTGGAGCGGCGGAGTCGGCTGGGGAGGAGTTATCGCCACATTGTCAACCTGAACTTCCCCTTCGCCTTGAGCCGCGACATGCAGCACGATCTCAGGTGATTGGCTCACGAACGGAACGTGCAGGAGATACCAGCCCGCCTTCGTCTGGCGTACCGTTGATTCTCCCAGCACCTTCTTTGATGTGCCGTCCTCGACGATCAGTCTCGTGTCCCCCTTGAGTTTTGTGTTCTGGATCTCAACGCATGCTTGAAGGTTGGCGCCTGGTTTCAGGGCGACGCTCTGGCGCAATGCGGCCGGTTTGTCCCTGAGGGGCGTCAACGTGCAGACGGTCTTTCCATTCGCGGCTCTGGGCGGGTATGCCTTCGTATCGTTGGGATTGTGCTGCCTGGTGCTGTGAGGAGGTGTTGCGCCAAGGATATACCCCTGCGCCGTTCCCACAAAATCGTCGCCTACGAAACAATCCATGGAGACCGTGTACTCTTTGCCCGGATCCATCGGCATCTCCTGCCAGACGCAGGTTTCCGGCCGCGTCCCGTCCGTCAGCGTTATCCTCAGGCTCTTCTTGCCGTCGCTGCTTCGGGTGGAGTCAGAAGAAACGACCCCGTCTGTAGGATAATTCCAGCCGGGAATAGCGCCCTCCTCACCGGTCTCCTCAAAACTCAGGTTACGGAGGCCGGGCACCGGCGGAGAGACTGTTACGTTGTCAACCCATACCGTGCCGGTGGCGCCCTGCAAGGCCCAGAAGTAGATGCGCACGGCGTTCTCGCCCTGCTCGTGCATCACGTCGCAAGTCAACCTCTGCCAGACCCCGCTGACAACCTGGGGCTTTATCTGCTGCGGCGCGCACTCATATTGCCAATCCGCGAACACGCCCTGTTGGACCTTTTCAAAGCCTCCATTCCTGACATGTTTCCCCTCTGCCCCAGATGAACCGCACGTAAGACAGAGGACAACAATCGCGACAAGTACAAGTGTGCACCGTCGAGCGGAATTGCTTCCAGTGAGATAAGCCGGGTTCATGACAGATTCCTCTCCCTGTGAAAGTGACGCTAAGGGCAGACGTATTCCTGCATTGCCGTGGCCAACTCTCTGGC
>JACQGJ010000251.1 GCA_016199605.1 Armatimonadota bacterium
AACAGCAGGGAGTTCGGCTGGAGCGACCGAACCAGGGATCTACTCTTTGATCTTGTTGCGGACCTGCCGGTTAGCAGGTCTATCGTCAGCGTGATGACAGGTCTGTTGACCGGGATTTATGGCGCTTCAATTGGATGGGTCTGGGACCTGATTCGCTACAACTGGGTTCGTGGTCGCAACAATTGGTGGGAGGGAATCTCACTTGATGCTACGGGCGTCTTTCGTCTCCCTGCCTCGTGGATGTCGTCTGCCATCACCGGCTTCGTGGCAGGCAGTTTAGTCGGCGCTGTGGGAATAGTTCTTCTGGGAAGACATCTCACATGGCGGAAATGGTTGGCTCGCTTCGTACCGACTCGTCCCGCACCTACTGTGGCTGACCAGATCATCAATGCCTTCAGCGGGGGATTTCTGCGCGGTCCCCTCATCGCCCTTTCCCTTTTGGGGGGCATCATGGAAGATCGACTGGTACGTCTTCGACTACTTTGGCGCAAGGAATCCCGTGCTCTGCGGTTTGCTCGCAGCTTTCTGCCTTGCATGTTACTTCGATCTCCGGGCCTTGATCGAGGGCAGTGAGTGGCCTCAACGGTATCCACTGTGGTGTTTCTGGTGGAGGAAACGTCCTCAACTCTCGGAAGTGGAGAGTGCCCTGCGACGGGCCTGCGGCAATGAGTGGAAGTCCATTCTCCGCCTCATTGATGAAAAGAAAGCTGATCCAGGTCCCCTCCAGCGTCACGTGGAGAACCTCTGCTCACGAAGTTGGAAATGGAGGTTAGTCTCCGCCCATGCCCTTCTCTCGCTGGGAGGTGAGGCCGCAGGTTGCGTAGCCCCACTCGCCAGCCATGGGGAGGGTAGCGTTCGACGCCTTGCACTGTGGATCCTGAAAGGCATCGAAAAGGAAACCCGCTCCCGCTTGGCGGGGAACCGTCAATGGCTGTGTCCCCACTGCCTCGTCCGCGCATACAAGCACCGCGTTCCGCTGAACCCGGGGCAGCTCGTCTGGTTCCATGGATGTCGTGCCTGCGGTCAAAGTGGAACGGGCCTGGAATGCGCCGCAGTCCACGCGATGCTCGACAACAGGAATGACTGGGAGCTCGAGGTGGAGAACTCGTGTGCCCGCGTGAACTGGCTGAGGCGCTCAATTCTGTTCGATTTCGACCGGGTGTTTATTGAATCTGCCACCGAACTCGAAATTGAGCGATTCGTGGTGTCGGCAGGCAATGATGTGGACGAGGTTCGCCGTCAGCGCTACAAGCAAGTTCCCTGTCATCTTTCCCGTGGATGCCCATTGTCGGAGAACAGTCTGAGACTCCTGAAAAGGACCTTCGGAATCGTGGTAGGTCCACAAAGAACTACTGAGAGTCGTGGACGACTCCAAGCAGGGCCCTGAAATCGGCTGGAGAGGCGGGTACCCACAAAATGATCGCCCGACTTCATGAGGAATTGGCAGAGCACGATGGCTTTTGCGCTCTGGCTCACCGATCCGAGCAAGGGCAGTAAGACGCGACGCTATCACAGTCGTTTGATGAAGTCCCAGGCTTATGCAGACTTCAGCGGGGGGAAAGAGAAGCGCAGTGGGTGAGATGGAAGGCAGAGCCAAGCTCGGCGGAACCCTGGACAAGGGCCAGTTGATGGCGCGCACACTCTCCGTCGCATTCTTGGTGGCGTCAGCATCGCTGTGTTCGGGAAATGCCCTCAGTGGGTTGGTTCAGTATGACTTTGGTTACGGGACCTACTTCGTTTACGAAGCCGTTGTCTTCCTCGTGGAGGCGGTCATTATCATGGCCTTCGCCAAGGTTCCCATGCGGATCGCGCTGCTGGTCTCGTTCTTCGCGAACGTGGCTTCAGTATCGGTGGGGATGATTCCCGGAACCAATCCTCTGCTTGGAATCCCCTTTGAAACCATTGTTGCGATAGTTGCGTTGCGCAAGCACAGGCCATGGTTGGTTGCTCCGGTTGTCTTTGGGGTTAACCTCTTCACCTTGGTGTTCGGTTCTATGATTGTAGTAGGATTCGTGCCATCTCGGGGTCAGTTGAGTTTTGAGTGTGGGCAGAATCTCCACGCGATTGGCGGCGCACTCCACGAATATGCAAAAGCCCACGATGGGCGGCTACCAGCAGTCAAGGACTTCTCTGAGCTGAGGACCTCCCTTACGCCTTACATGCGTGGCAAGGAGAAGGCATTCTCGTGTCCGCTCACTTCGTCAATTGTGGATGACCCGGGATACATTTGGAGCGGGAAACTCTCCGGCCGAGCATTGGAGGGCTTTAGGGACAGAGCCCCCCAGATCGTGGCTGTCGTCCACCCTCACACATGCAGACCACCGTTGCACAGTTTCTACGCGTTCGGCTCTGTGCTCTATCTGGACGGGCATGTTGGAGCAATCACGCCGTCCAATGAGAAGAACATTGCAGTACAGATGCCTATCCATCTTGGTACTCAGAACCCAAACCGAAGATGAACAGCGCTTGGTTCGGTCCTTTCCGGTGAACTCCACCTCGAGTGCCCTTGATGTATTGGTTTCATGCCCCGAGCCCAAACAACTCCATCCCATTCTCCCTCAGCATCATCCTGACCAGATGCAGCGCCGCCTTCCGGCTTAGGAAATCACGTTCGACCTTCGTCGCCAAGACATCCGCGATGCAGGATCGAGCCATCGTCAGGTGGGCGTAGATGAACTCCGGATGGCCGACATCTGAACCAAAGCCGAGGAGTCGCTCCCCGGGCACGCAGTCAATCCACTCACTCAAGGTTTGGCGACTTCCCTCCATCGTGATGACATACATCCAGCATAGGTTCAACCA
>JACQGJ010000254.1 GCA_016199605.1 Armatimonadota bacterium
ACGGCCCGGGCATCGCCGACGTGGATCAGGCGATGGAAGCCGGCTTCACCACCGGTAGCGGATTAGGCATGGGCCTCCCCGGAGCGCAACGGCTGATGGATGAGATGGAAGTTCAGTCGGTAGTGGGGGAGGGAACGACGGTGGTCGTGAGGAAGTGGAAGGCGGCGTAGGATTTCGGATTGCTGATTTCGGATTGCGGAGAGTGATCAGGAAGAGTCTGCAATGGACAAGGAAGAGCTAAAGAGGCGGACGAAGTGTTTTGCGCTTGCCGTGATCCGGTTTGTTGAGTCGTTACCGAGGAGTCGGACTTCCGAGGTGATTCGCCGGCAACTCCTGCGGTCGGGAACATCCGTGGGAGCGAACTATCGCGCGGCGTGTAGAGCCAAGTCCACTGCGGACTTCATTTCCAAGATGGGAACCGTTGAAGAGGAGGCAGATGAATCAGCCTATTGGATGGAACTTCTGACCGAAGCACAAATTGTAGAGCCTGACAAGGTGGAGCCTTTGACACGAGAAGCCAATGAGCTTGTGGCAATCACAGTCTCCTCCATCAGAACTGCAAAGAACCGCGGTTAGATTCCGCAATCCGAAATCTGCAATCCAATATCCTCAATGCACGACTCCGCAATCCGCAATCAGAAATCCGAAATGACCGTGGTCGAGGTTGCACATACATCTGACGTCGGCGCGGCGCGGCGGACGGCGAAGGGGATGGCGGCGGAGATGGGCTTCGATGCGACTGCGAGCGAAGAGATCGCCCTTGCCGTATCCGAGCTTGCTTCCAACCTCGTGAAGCACGCCAACGGGGGAGACCTGGTTCTGACGCCGCTCCCCGAGGGCGAACGTGTTGGAATTCAGGTGGAAGCGGTGGACAAGGGACCGGGCATCCCCGACGTGGAACGAGTCATCGCCGACGGATTCTCGACCGCGGGAAGCCTCGGTTACGGTTTGGGCTCTGTCAACCGGTTGATGGACGAGTTCGACATCCGCTCGCAGCGGGGTCCCGGTGGCGGAACGACGGTGGTGTGCAAGCGGTGGATACGACCCGAATCCCACGGGGCGACCTTGTGCCCTCTGGAGTTTGGCGTCGCGACCCGCCGCCATCCATCTACGGAGGTCAACGGCGATGCTTTTATCATCAAGCGGTGGGATGGAGCCGCGCTGGCGGGAGTCATTGACGGGCTGGGACATGGTCAGTTCGCACATCGGGCGGCGGAGACAGCCCGACAATACATCGAGACCCATTACGATCAAACGATGGAGTCCCTCTTCCGCGGCGTTGGACGAGCGTGCCGGGCGACACGGGGGGCGGTGATGGCGCTGGCGAGATTTGATTTCGGAATGCAGATTTCGGATTGCGGATTGGAGAAACTACCGGTGGAGGTATCTGGGGTTCGTTTGACGTTTGCGAGCGTGGGCAATATCGAAGCACGGGTGTTGGTGAGTCCGCAATCCGAAGTCCCCAATCCGAAATCTGAAATGAACTTTATCGTGCGGCGTGGGATCGTGGGCGTCAATGCGCCCAATCCGGTGATTACCCATCACGGCTGGGACCCGGACAATCTGCTAATTCTGCACTCGGATGGGGTGCGGACGCACTGGAAATGGGAGGAGTTCCCCGAAGTCGCCACCGAGTCGGCGACCGCCCTCGCACAGCGAATGCTGCGCCAGTTGGCAAAAGAGGAAGACGACGCTACGGTGGTAGTCATAAAGAACACAGAACCGCGCCCGTGAGGAAGCAGCCTGAGAGGGGATGTGTGGAAGTCAGAATGCCAGACACAGACTTACAGCAACAACTCGACGAGGCGCGGGAGGCCATTCAGGCGCTCCAGGAGGAGCTGGCGGAGACGAACAGCGGCCTGGTCGCGCTGACGCTTGAGCTGGAGCAGCGGGTGGACGACCGTACTGCAGAACTGCGCGCCGCGCACTCCGAACTTGAGAAAACCAACTCCGATCTGATGCAGTTGACGCTGGAGTTGGAAGACCGGGTTGAGGAACGAACGGGGGAACTGAAAGGTGCCAATACGCGGCTACTCCTGCAAAGTACCGCTCTCGAATCCGCAGCCAACGCTATACTGATCACCAACCGGGAAGGTTGCATCGTCTGGGCGAATCCCGCGTTCACACAACTAACAGGGTTCGAGCTGACAGAAGTCCTTGGCTTGAAGACAAGCCTGTTCAAGTCAAACAAACACGATCCATCCTTCTACAAGAACCTCTGGGGCACGATACTGTCCGGGCATGTCTGGCGTGGTGAACTGATCAACTGCCGCAAGGACGGCGCCCTATACCCCGAGGAAATGACCATCACTCCGGTTCACAACGAGCGGGGGGACATCTCTCATTTCATTGCCGTGAAGCAGGATATCACGGAGCGCCGGAGAGCTGAGGAGGAGCTGCGGGCCAAGAACGAGGAACTCGCAACGATGTCCCAGCAATTGCTGCAGTCGGCGCGACTCGCGACTATGGGTGAGTTGGCGGCAAGTATCGCCCACGAACTGAACAATCCGTTGGCGACGGTGAGCCTGCGGGTGGAGTCGCTGTTAGCGCGGGCCCCGGAAGGAGACCCCAACCGTCGTCCCCTCGAGGTCGTCGAGCAGGAAGTGGAGCGCATGGGCAGTCTGGTCGCTCATCTTCTCGAATTCAGTCGCCGCGGCGTGCCACAGATTTCGACGGTGGACGTGCGGGACGAAATTGATAGCACCATGGAGCTTGTGAAGTATCGCTTCCACAAACACGGGGTCAGCATCGAGAAGGACTTTCCCACAGACATTCCGACGATCCACGCCGACCGGTCACAGTTGCGACAGGTGCTTCTGAATGTGATCGGTAACGCGGTTGACGCCATGAGGGAAACGGGAGGGACGCTGAGAATCTGTGTGGGAGTATGGGAGAAAGGGAGAGCGGGTGAAAGGGAGAATGGGGGAGTGGGGGAATTACAGTCTCCCGCTCGCCCCCTCTCCCACTCTCCCGCTCACATCGTCATCGAGATTTCCGACACCGGGCCGGGTATCGCCCAAGAACACCTTGCGAAGGTGATGGAGCCGTTCTTCACGACCAAGCCGGCAGGACAGGGCACCGGTCTTGGGTTGCCGATCTGCAAACGCATCGTGCAGGAGCACCACGGGGCGTTCGAGATCGAAAGTGAAGTCGGGAAAGGAACGACGGTGCGCATCACGCTGCCGGTGGCAAATGGGAAGAATGGGAAGATGCTGTGAGAGGGGTGAGATCGGTGAAAGCGAAAGGACGTTTCCTACTTGAAGGCTTGCAGCCAGATGAGCTGATTGTGCATCTCATCGGCCGCAACCTTGTTCAGGAGGTTCAAGAGGCGGCGCACGACCTCACTGATTGGGATTTGGTTGGAGACGATGATTCCAAAGTGCTCCTCGCCACGCTGCTGCCAGTCGAGATGCAAGCGAATGTAGTCAGAGGTATTAAAGGTGAACAGGGCGCGTCCGTCTGCCACAGCAAACGAGAGTTGCTCTTCGTCTTCTAGCGCCCAGCGACGCGCCTCGTGCACACTGATTGCGTCGTAACGACGAAGCCACAAGGCATTGGCTACCCGAAGGTGCACGTCTTCATCCAAATAGAGTCTGGCAAAGAGAGGAAGATCAGGAGTTGCCGTTTCCATGAGGAGCAATGCGACCATCGTGTGTAATTCGCAAGCCGTAGCGTTCGAGAAGGTTTTCCACCTGACTCTCTTCGATGTCCCGTTCTATCTCAGCCTGGTGGTCGTGGTAATAGCTCAGCGCTTCATAGACTTGTGCGGCTGTCAGATGCGGCAACCCTTCAAGGATTTCCTCGACGGAAAGTCCCATTTTGTAGTAGCCGACAATGGTCTTGATAGGCGTCCGAGTGCCTTGAATCGTTGGACGATTGCCGCAGATGGCAGGGGAGCAAATGATGTAGCGGTATTCGGTCATCACTGTTGCACTCATAGCACGCATACATTAGCAGATGGATGTGGCCATGTCAATTGCATAGGAGCACAAAGATGAAGAACCCGATACTTGGTAAAGTCCTCATCGTTGACGACGAAACCGAGCTTATGACCGCGCTGTGCGAGAGTCTTGCGGAGCAGGGATACGAGACAACCGGATTCGCTGCGGGGCAGGACGCTCTCGAGGCGCTGGCGGAGCAGGACTACGACGTTCTCCTGACGGATTTGATGATGCCGGGGATGGATGGCGTGGAGCTGCTGAAGCGCGCGCTGGTGATTGATCCACATCTCGTGGGTGTCATCATGACCGGGCAGGGAACTGTCCAGACCGCCGTGGAAGCCATGAAGATCGGCGCGGTCGAGTATATCCTGAAACCCTTCAAGCTCAACGTGATCCTGCCTGTTGTGTCCCGCGCGATGGAAATGCGTCACCTGAGGTTGGAGAACCTGCAGTTGCGGGAGAGCGTTTCCATCTACGAGCTGAGCCAGGCGGTTGCACACACCCTGGACCTGAACATCATCCTCAACAAGGTCGCCGACGCCGCTCTGCAACAGTGCGAAGCGGACGAGGTCTCCATCATGCTGCCGACCCGCGACGGGCGCGAGCTTTACGTTGCCACGGTTCGGAACGGAGAGGAGAGAAGCAGCATTGTGGGAACGCGTGTGCCGATCGAGCAGGGGATCGCCGGTTGGGTGGCGCGTCAACACGAACCTGTCACGCTGCACGGGGTAGTGAACGACTCGCGGTTCGCCCCCATCAAACCACGCCCGGAAATCCATTCGTCTATGTGCCTGCCGATGCAGGTGGGCGGAAAATGCGTGGGAATACTGAACATCAATGCCATCCACCGTCGTCGTCCCTTCTCTCTCGGTCAAGTGAAGGCCGTCAGCATCCTCGCCGGCACGGCGGCTGCGGCGCTGGAAGGCGCATGGCTGTATGAGCAGGTGCGCGAAGCGGAAGAGAAATACCGCTCCATCTTCGAGAACGCGGCGGAAGGCATCTTCCAGACTACGCCGGACGGAGGGTTTCTCACGGCCAACCCGGCGATGGCGCGCATGTACGGTTATGAGTCTCTCGAAGACCTGAGGGCGAATGTCACCGATCTGCAGAAACAGGTCTACATCGACCCTGACCGGCGAGAAGAATTCCTGCGTCTCATGCAGGAGCGAGGGAGCGTGTCCAATTTCGAGTACCAAGTTCGGCGCAAGGACGGGATCGTCCTGTGGGTCAAGGAAAACGCCCGCGCCGTAGGAGATAAAGGCGGGAAGGTCCTCTACTACGAGGGCACAGTTGAGGACATCACCGAGAAGAAGAAGGCGGAGGAGGTCCTGCGAGCCAGGGAAGTCATGTTCCGTGAACTCTTGGAATCCGCTCCCGACGCCATGGTGATTACGAACGAGGCAGGGGAGATTGTGCGTGTCAATTCTCAGACAGAGAAGCTCCTGGGATACCCGAGGGATGAGTTGGTGGGGGAGAGGGTGGAAGCGTTGTTGCCCGAACAATTACGAGCGCATCATCTCGAAAGCCGCGAAGGATATCTGGCAGATCCACACGCACGGCAAATGGGACAGGGACTGGAGCTATGGGCGAGGGCGAAAGACGGGAAAGAGCACCCCGTGGAGATCAGCCTCAGTCCTCTTAACGCGGTCTCAGGAAAGCTGGTCATCGCCGCGATTCGCGACATCACCGATCGCAAGCGCGGGGAAGACCGACTACGCGAGCAATTTACCCGGATCAGTCTCCTGAACCAGATCGCTCGCGCCATAGATGAAAAGCTGGATCTGCGGAGCATCTACCATGTGGTGTTGCAGCACGTGGAAGACGGCTTGCCTGTGGATATGGCAGGGGTCCTGACTTACGATTCTGCCTCCGACACCTTCACCATTGCCGCGCGTGGTCCGAAGAGCCAGGTCCGCGCTCAGGAGTTGGGGCTGGGAGAGGGGGCGCGGTTTCCGTTTGAGCACACTTGTTTCAACTCTATTCTGAAGGGTGAAGCCCTGTACATGCCGGACCTCTCCAAGTTCGGGACCCCTGTGCAACAGAGCCTGGCCCAGGGAGGGTTTCTGTCGGGGGTGGCAGTTCCGCTGATGGTGGGAGGTCAGTTGATTGGTGTCCTGGTGGTCGCTCGACGAGAGGTGGAGGCTTTTAGCAGCGCCGAGTGCGAGTTCCTGGGCGTGTTAGCCGAGCACGTTGCGCTGGCAGCTCACCAGGCGCAGCTTCATGGGGATCTGCGAAAGGCCTACGACGAGCTTCGAGACACTCAACGCGCCGCCTTGGAGCAGGAAAGGCTTAGCGCTCTGGGGCAAATGGCCTCCGGAATCGTACACGATATCAACAACGCCCTGTCGCCGATTACGGGTTTTTCGCAACTCCTTCTGATGGGGGAAACCAACCTGAGCGAAACCGGTAGAAGACAAGTGGAGACCATCGAGACGGCCGCCGGCGACATTGCCCACATCGTCGCTCGAATGCGGGAGTTCTACCGTAAGCGTGAGGAACAGGAAGCACTGCAGCCTGTCAACCCCAACGACCTGATCCATCAGGTCATCGACCTCACCCGCGCCAAGTGGAGGGATATCCCCCAGCAAAGCGGGATTGTGATCGAAGTGCAGACGCAGCTCTCGGAGGACTTGCCGCTGCTTCGTGGAATCGAGAGCGAAGTCCGGGAAGCCCTCACCAACCTCATTTTCAATGCCGTCGATGCGATGCCGGAGGGAGGAGTGATTGTCTTACGGACACGTGGGAGTGGGGGAGTGGGAGATAGGGCGATTGGGGGAAAGGGAGAAAGGGAGAAAGGGAGAGTGGAGCGACAGACCTCTCCCGCTCATGTCGCTATCGAGGTCAGTGACACGGGTGTCGGGATGGACGAAGAGACGCGGTTGCGCTGCCTGGAGCCCTTCTACTCGACGAAAGGGGAGAGGGGAACGGGTCTGGGACTTGGCATGGTTTATGGGGTCATGCAGCGCCACGAGGGGGACATCAAGATCGAAAGCCACAAGGGGAAAGGTACAACGATGCGGCTTCTTTTCCCGGTCCGCAGCCCCGAAGCGGAGGCTGACGGTTCCGCCGCCTCGAACGAAACCGAAACGGCGCCAGTCAGGTCTTTGCGCATTCTCTGCGTCGACGACGAGCCGCTGCTCCGCGTCCTGGTGAAGGAAATGCTGGAAAAAGACGGACACACCGTCGAGGTTGCGGACGGCGGCGAGGCAGGAGTGCGTCTCTTCCGTTACGCTGCCGGGCAAGGCTGCCCCTTCGACGTGGTGATGACGGACCTTGGCATGCCTTACGTGGATGGTCGCGAAGTTGCCCGCACGGTCAAAGGCGAGTCGCCAACAACTCCGGTCATCCTGCTGACAGGTTGGGGAACCACTATCGACTGTGATAGCGACGTATCTCAGGAAGTCGATCTTGTGTTGAGCAAGCCGCCCAAGATGAATGACTTGCGGAGAGCGCTGCGACGGGTAGCGGCAGGGCCAACCAGCCCACTCATTTCCTTGTGATTGCCAGTAGCGAAATGGAGCGCCCGACCAGATTCTCCACGGAGAGGGGGAAGTAGAGAACCCGTCTGAGAATCCAGCGAAAAGCTCTCTTGGCTGCCGGAGTCACTCCCGAGTAGACCTTTCCCTCGAGGGACTCGCTGAGAGTTTCTCCCGAGGCGGGAGCAATCGGGAGGTTGCTTCGAGACAGTTGCAGCCAACGCAGCCACAACAGCAGGCTGAATTCAAAGGCGTGTTTCCCCCACGGGTCCGGCGGGGCTTTGCACCAAACGTCTTTGAACCCAGCCTGCGCAAATCCATACCGTAACGAGCGGGGAGAGAAGTCCTGCAAATGCCTCGGAACGTCCAGTTGATGCCACCACCTGCCCAGCATCCGGGCCTGGAACGCCGCGAGGTTTGGCACCTTCACACAAACACTCCCGCCCGGTTTCAACAAAGCATGGATTCTCCTCAGGTCCCCAACAGGATCGGGCACGTGTTCGAGGACTTCAAACAGGGTCACTGCATCGAAGGAATTGTCAGGGAAGGGGGCCTCCTGTAAAGTCGAGCAGACAACCTCAAGACCGTAGTGTTTTCGAGCGGTCTCGCAGGCATGCTCATAGGGTTCGAGGCCGACAGCATTTAGTCCCCTGTCTCTCAGAGCTGCCGTCTTCTTTCCGAGTCCACAGCCCACGTCCAGCACACTCCCACCAGGGTAACGTTCGGTCAGGATTTTGACGGCCCTTTCACCGACGGCATCCAGACCAGGGGCTTGTTCCGGTGTCGTCCAGTAATGTGGCGGATAGTGCCGCTCCAGTTCCTGGGAGCTCGGTCTGGGATAGATGTAGACCAGACCGCAGGTTCGGCAGACGACGAGGGGAAACTCCCCGGGGATGAGCATATACACGTCCGGTCCCTTGAAGAGAAGCCTTGAAGGCGCCGGTCCGCAGAGGGGACAGTCGGCCATGTCAGCTTTCATCGCGCTCTCTCAGCAGTGGAAGGTTCACTTGCACATTCACAGGCCTTTCTGGTAATCTCCACTTGTGCAACATTATGGACAGCCCATCTTCCCTTCGTCTATCAATCGTTTATGTGAGCTGGAACACAACCGAGGAGCTTAGGAAGTCTCTCGAAGCGCTTATCGCCACAGGAATCCCGGAGGATACTGAGGTTCTGGTTGTAGACAATGCCTCCACCGACGGCACACCGGAAGAGGTGCGTGCCATTTTCCCCCGTGTTCGACTGATTGTCAACACCGAGAACCGCGGTTTCGCCGCCGCCTTCAACCAGGGCTGGCGCGCCGCCACTGGACGCTTCTGCTTGCTGCTGAATCCCGATACTTCGATTACGCCAGCCACGATCTCCATCATGCTGGGGTTTATGGAAAGCTGCTCGACCTTCGGCGCCTGCGCTCCGGTGCTGGTGGGGGAAACCGGGGAAACGACGGACAATGCACGACCCTTTCCGCCGCTGACCCTCCGTCTCGACAAGCAAGTGCGTTCTCGTCCCCACGGGGAACCGCTCAACGTTCCCACCGGTCCCTGGGGCAGGGTCACTCGGGCGCATTGGCTGATGGGGGCGTGTGTGCTCCTTCGCCGGGAGGCGCTGGAGGCGACGGGAGGATTCGACGAAGGGTACTTCCTTTATGCGGAGGACATTGACTGGTGCTATCGCGCCTTCTGCGCGGACTGGGAGGTAGCCTTGTTGGAGGACCGGCGCGCAGTGCACCTTGGGGGTCGCAGTGCCGCACAGGTAGAATGGGGACTGAGCATGCAGCGCCTCTATGATGGCTACTTCCGGTTTCTGACCCGCGCCCACGGGGGGATTGCCGCGCGAGCGAATTTCCTGTGGTGGCTTTTCAAGTGCGGAGGGACAGTGGTCCTCCTTGCTCCCTTCTCGCTCTTCTCACCTTCGCTGCAAACTGGCTATACCCACAACATGGCGCGGTTTCGTTTCTGCCTCACGCATCTCGGTGCTCCGTTTCTCCTGTGCCGGTTTGGCAGGAACCACGCGCCTCCTGGATGAAGAGAGATTGCCGGTGCCGGGTTCCGGAGAGTGAGGCAGTCCCGGCTCAAACATGGGGCTGGACCTACCGCGGCGCCAGTGCCTTCCTGTAGACCTCGATCGTCGCTCGGGCGGTGCGCTCCCACGAGAATTGGGAGGCCCGGGCGAGCCCCCTGAGGACGAGGGAATTCCTCAGCCGTTCGTCCTCAAGCCCCCGAGCGATTCCCCCGGCGATACTGTCCTCAGAAAGCGGGTCAACGAGGACGGCCGCCTCGCCGGCGACCTCGGGCATGGAGGAGGTGTTCGAGGCAACAACCGGCGTCTCGCACGCCATCGCTTCCAAGATGGGAATCCCAAAACCTTCGTACAGGGAGGGGAACACAAACAGGCGAGCGGCGCGATATAGGTCCGGCAGGTCGGCATCCGCGACATATCCGGTCCGGAGAACCTCGCCGCCGAGTTGCAGCCCTCGCTCGGCACACAAGGCCCCCAGCCGGCCCTCATCACACCCGCCGACCAGAACCAGTTTCGCCCGGAAGCCGTCTCGCTTCCTCAACTGCGCATAGGCGCCCAGTAGTCGCGGGAGGTTCTTGCGAGGAGAGGCGAACCCCACCGTCACCAGGTATTCCCCGCTGATACCCCACCTTTCCCTTACTCTCTCGCTGGACCTTTGGCGGTCTCCGGGAACGAAGATTCGACCTGCCGCGAACGGAGTGACGGCGACCTTGTCCGGGGGGATACCCAGGGCCCGGACGAGGTCTCTTTTGGCGCTGTCCGATCCCGTAACCACGACACGGGCGCGCCAGGCGGAGGCCATGATCAGGGCATTCATAGCCACATATTGTTTCAAAGTGAACAACCGGGGAAAGAGGCGGAAGGTGACATCGTGGATGGCTACGACGCAAGGACACGGGCTGAAGGGCGGGACGAGATAGGCAGCATGAAACAGGTCCGCTTGATCTTTCTGCAATTGTCTCGGTGCAGACCAAGGAGTCCAGAGCCAACCGGTGGGTGAGGGAACGATTTGCTCAGTCACGCGCGCCTCGGCAATCGGCATTGGACTGGTCTCGCGATAGTAGACGCGCCAGTCCCAATCGGGCTGTAGTACAGCGCCTTCCCGGAGGATCTCCAGCAGGTAGGTTCGATCCCCTGTCCAGCGAGCTGCAATGGGTCTTCCGTCAACGACTATCCGCACCGGGCTACCTTCTCCTCACTGTTCAGCCGCAACCTTCCGATACACTTCGAGGGTCCTTTCCGCAGTCTTCTGCCAGGTAAACTGCCGCGCTCGAACGAGGCCTGCCTCGCGCAGTCGCTCCCGTAGAGTCTTGTCGAGCAACACCTGTTTCAGAGCCTCTGCCAGTTGCACGGGTTCCGTGGCCGGAACACTGACAGCCGCCTCTCCCGCCACTTCAACCAGCGCACGCACGTTCGACATCACCACTGGTGTGCCGCACGCCATCGCCTCCAACACGGGAAGTCCGAAACCCTCCTCCAACGATGGGAAGGCCACGCAATCCGCTCCAGAGTAAAGTAACGGGAGGTCCTCGTCCTTGACATGTCCCAGAATCCGGATCGAGCCAGCAATGCCGCTGGCTGCGATTGACTCAAAAGTCTCCTCGGTTTTCCATCCCCTGGTCCCGGCTATCGCCAACTCGTGCGGCAAACCCTCGGACCGTTTGATTTCTGTGAAGCTGCGAATCAACCGAGGGAGGTTCTTCCTCGGTTGAATCGTGCCCACGAAGAGCACATAGGGGTTGCTAAGCCCGAACAGTTCCCTGACTCGGGTCGTGGCGTTCTCCGCCGGATGAAACCGATCTTCGACCCCCAGATGCACACACGAAGTGCGGTTCACCGGGACACCGTACAGGCGAGTCAGGTCTTGGCGAGTTGCCTCGGAGATGCAGAGGATGTGATCTGCTCTTGCAGTGCTGGCGCGCGTGAATGTTCGCAGCGCGGCCACTATCTCCTCGGGATAGCTCTCAGGAGAAAGCTCCCATGACAGGTCGTACATGGTGATAATTGTTGGGCATGGGCAGACTCGTGGAAGAATCCCGTAGGGGAAGTGGGCGACACGCACTTTATCTTGCAGCAACCATAGCGGCACCCGCAATTGCAGCCAGGCTGGACCTTTACTCATTCGAACCCGAGTCCCCGGAAAGCCAGCAGTGAAATCAGATGGGGCGCTATCAAGGAAGTACAGACACATCTCTGGGCGCTTCTCGATAGACAGGAGTTCACGGACGAGGTTTACAATGTAACGCTCAGTGCCGGTTACCTCGGACACGTTCAGGGCACGAGCGTCAAGGGCAAAACGCGGCAATCGCTCCCTCATAGTTTCGTTCTTCCTATCTCCGACGACACCATGACTTCCCGGTACATTTCAACATGGCGACGTGCAATGCTCAACCATGAGTGGTCCTCAGCAAATCTCGCCAGGTTCTGACGGAAGCCCTCAATCCTGTCCTCGTCCATGTGTAGAAACTCATCAATCGCCCGTCGCAAAGAAACGGAATCCTCGGGAGTGAATAACACCCCCAGCCCGTATTCACGCACGAATCGCCCCATCTGCCCCACGTCGCAGCAAAGGACTGGAGTCCGGTAGTCTGCGGCACGCGTCAGTACTCCCGAGTTCTGTACAAAAGTTCTTGGATAAGCCAGGAGGGCTGCATCCGCGGCACGGAACCACAGGGGAACGGCATCGTGCGGAATATACTCCAATCGAGTCACGGATCGGTCAGACCAACCCGCAGCGTCGATCTGCGATTCAACGTCCGCGTTGTTCGCGGCCCGAGGGCCTGCAATCAAGAGACGAACGTCTGGGGGGTGGTCCCGAAGTGCCGCCAAGAGCGTTTGCAGTCCCTTGTGCGGGCCCATGTAACCAAAGATGAGAAGTGCCGGTCGCCCCCCCAGTTCAAGGCCCAGGGCCTCTCGCGCTGCCTCTCGGTCCAGCAACTCTTCGGGGTGCGGGTCACTTCCCGGGGGGATTACGGTGACGCGAGCCGTGGGAACCCACTGTTTGATCCTCTCCGCCACGGTGTCTGCGTGAACATGGACCATGGAGGAGGTGGAGAAGAGAACTCTTTCCGGCAGGATAACAGGGAACATCAGTCGCAGTCGTGTTCGCAACCCCCGCGGCAACTGCCTCAAAGGTGGCAGAAACAGAGCCGTGGGTCCATAGTGCCAAAGAAGCACCGTCTTTCGCCGTAGCCAGGGATGTGTCCACAGAACCCAGGCCAGGGATCGGTACCAGCAATCAATCAGCTCCACAACATCATGCCCCTCAACCAGGGGAATTGCGGTCTTCAATGCACCCCGCGTGGCTTCTGCCCACAGAGAGGGTCGTTCACAGGGAGCCCAGTCGGCGACCTGACGCTGTGTGAGTGCCTGAACCTGACGTAAACCGGGAAGCTCGGGCCAGTCATCACAGAACCCCGCATAGCTGACCACCGTAACTTGCTGCACTTCTCCCGTCCCAAGCAGATGCTCAGAAAGACGTCGAGTGTAGTAGGAATGGTGCCCGATGGCATGGCCCACAGGTTCTACAAGAAGCACTTTCATCCGTACTCTCTCATATCTGCAATGCGACAACTGGGCAAGCTCTGTCTGGTGGCACATTCACGAGTTGTTCCTGGGCCCCTTGAGGAGATTCCGGTATTCTGATGTCCACTAAGGTGTTCGGCATGAGTCCTCCCGCTTCACTGGAACAGGAGGCAACTCTGGGTATCACGGATGGTAGAAGATAATCCGGCTGCCCTCATTCTCGAAGGAGAAGGTCGCCTCCTGCAAATCGGGAAGGGCCTCTTTCACCGCCTCCCTCCGATCTGGTTCGACGAAGAGAAGGAGGAAACCTCCCCCTCCCGCGCCCAACAGCTTGCCGCCCACGGCGCCGGCCTTCCGGGCTCTGTGATACAGATTGTCAATCCACTCTCCGCTGATCCGGGTGGAGAGTCTCCGCTTGAGAACCCAACCTTCGTCCAACAACTCCCCGAATTCCCTCAGAGGACCGGCTCCCGTCAGCGCGGCCAAGCCTGTCTGTACCAGGGCTTTAAGCTTGGACAGGGCCTCGGCATTCTCCTCCGACTCGGTTCGCGCGATTTGCTCCGACAGAAGTTCGTGCGCGTTCCGCTGGACACCGGTGTAAAGTAGTAGCAGTCTCTCCTGTAGTTCCTGCAGCCTGCTTGCGGGGAGAATCAGCGGGTCCACGTTGACCGTGCTATCAACACGAAACTCAAGGCGAAGGAACCCCCCAAGAGCGCAGGCGTATTGATCCTGGCATCCAACCCGTTCACCGATCAGATGCTGCTCCACGTAGACAGCTTCTTGGGCAAGCTGGACGCGGCTCACCATCTCTCCTCTGAAGGCATGGAGGGCATGTAGAAGACCGACGGTGGAGGAGGACGACGAACCCAATCCCGTTCGAGCTGGGAGGTTGCTTACATAGTGAATCTCAAGGTCTTTGTCCATGCCCAGAAGACGCAGACATTCCCGGGCGGAAGGGTGCTCCATGGCATCAAGGCTCTCCACGGCTTCCACTTTGGAGTAATGGACCTTCAGGGAGTGATCTGAGAACTGGGAAAGGTGGTGCACGGTGACAACCGTGTAGCGATCGATGGCAGCGACGAGCGTCGCCCCTCCATGCTTTCGGAAGTATTCGGGATAGTCGGTGCCGCCACCCAGGAAACTGATCCGAACTGGCGTCTGAGATATGACCATCGTGTAGTACTCTCCTCAGTCAGCATAAAGCTCTGGCCGGGTCAGGAACCACGATATGGTTTCCTCAATCCCTTGGTCCAGAGGCGTGAGATCCAAGGTCGGAATCTTTTGTCTGAGTTTGTCGATACTCAGACACTTCGATCTGGCTCCTACGTATTGTTCATGGTCGAACTGAATCTTCTTAAAAGCAAAGTCCAGCTTCTCACAGACAAGCTGAGCGAAATAGCGAATGGTGTGTTCTTCGCCTGCGCCCACGTTGAAGAGGTCATTGTCAGCGGTTTCGACAAGCTGCAACATCAGACGCACAAAGTCGTTGACCTGGAGGAGCTCTCGCTTCTGATAGCCATCTCCCCAGAGAACCACAGGATCCCCCGAGGTCTTACCGCGCAATATCTTGCGGATCAAATCAAAAATGAAATGCATGTTCCGCCCGTCGGTGTGGTAGCCCGGTCCGTAAAGTGTGGAGGGAACGAGGTGCAAGTACTTCAAGCCATACTGTTGGTTCAGGGCCATTAGTCCACTGTAGAGCATTCGCTTCGTCATCGCGTATGCAAACAGACTGTCGATGGGTTTCCCCCGCAAGTAGTTCTCCTCTGCGAGTTCCAGATCCGGATCGTAGGCGCAACTCGTGCCCATGCAGATGAGTGTGGCTTGAGGTTGTCGGGACTGCCACCACGAAAGGAGATTGGTGTTGATTTGCTGGTTGATGATCCACTGCTCGCCCGGATGACTCAGGCAGAAGTCCCCAGCTTGCGTCCAGGCTGCCAGGTGATAGATCTGATCGTACAGGTCTCCTCTGAAAGGCCGCAGGGACCCTTGGCGTCTCAGGTCACAGTTATTGGAGTTCAGACGCACAAGGTGATGTCCCAGACCTACCTTCCAGCCTGGCGCAGAGCGCGTTCCCCAGAAAGCCGGTAGCACCTGTGACAAGTATATTCATCGGTCGGCGTCCCCCGGATTCACCGGAAAGTGAAAATGAATTCCCTGGTCTACAAGGTGCTGATTCCGGGTAAGGATTTCCTCCTTGAAGTTCCACGCCAGGACATAATATACATCTGGGACTTGAGTGAGTTCATGTTCCAGGACGATGGGAATATGCATGCCGGGGGAAAAGAGACCGCGGCGCAGGACGTTTTTCTCGACCAAACACTCGATGAGGCGTGTCCCCAGGTTGAAGTAGTTGAGAAGAGTATTCCCTTTCGCGGGAGCGCCGAAGCCGAACACCCTCTGGCCCTTCCGCTTCAGCGCTTCCAGATCGGTTACGTTCTGGTCTTTCATGCGATCGATCCGTCCGGCAAACTCTTGGTAGGTTGAGAACTGATTGCTGCCCGGAAGCTCCTCCTCCCGTAGCAAAGCCTGTAATCGTGAAGAAGGGCTTCGTCCTCCCTGATGGGTAACGTACGCAACTACCGATCCACCATGGATCGAGGTGACGCAGGCATCAAAGAGGGATAGCCCGTGGCGGTTTAGAAGCACCTCGATGTTACTGAGATTGTAGTAGAGGAGATGCTCATGGTAGATCTGGTCAAAAGCGCCGTTCTCTACAATTCGCTTCATGTATAGAAACTGAACCACAAAGACCCCCTCTGGCCGTAGCGCTTCCCGAATCCCTTCCGCTGCGGAATGCAACTCTTCCAGGTGGAAGAAGACTCCAGCAGCATTTATGACGTGGAACTGCCGCCCAAGACAACGAACGAGATCAATATTGAAAAACTCATTTACAGTAGTGATTCCCTTCTCCATCGCCATCTCGGCCGTCGTTTTCGAGGGTTCTACTCCCAGAATGTCGTATCCCAGAGTCTTGAAGTGCTTCAGTTGAGTGCCATCGTTGGATCCGATGTCGAGGACCGATTTGCCTTCCGTGTGTCGGAAGAAGAAGGAGTCAACTTCTTCGGCAACTGCCTGGAAGTGCTGGTCGAGAGACGTGGTCACTCCGGACAGGTAGGTGTGATTCCCGAACATGACCTCCTTTGGAACCGTGAAGTCAAGCTGAGGTGTGGCACAGGCATGGCAGTAGACAACACGCAGGGGATAGAATGGCTCGTGGCCTACTTGTTCTTGCGTCAGGAAGTGATTGCACCAGGGCTGGTTTCCCAGGTCAATAGCAGGTTCGAGCTCTACTGAATCGCAGACACGACACCGATCGATTCGGCTGCCGACCTCAGACATTGTGGAAACCGCCCCGCGACATCATTCGGTATGCTGTCCGCAAATGTCGTATCCCCTCTTCGAGGGTACGCCGGGCGATGAACCCCTGACGTTTGATCTTGTCATTGGAAACGATGTAGTTGCGCTTGTCCGGGTCTTTGCCCACTTCTGCGTAGTGAACGTAGAGTGACGGTACCTGTTCTCTGATCTTTTCGGCCAGTTCAGCTTTCGAGAGATTCGCTTCGTTCAGGCCGACGTTGTACGTCTCGCCTTTCATGGCGTCGAAGTTGTCAAGGCAGAAGCAGAAACAATCGGCTACATCCTCGATGTGGATGTAATTGCGCTTGAAATCCTTTTCGTAAATGACCAGGAAGCCGTCCGTCACTGCCCGATACACGAAGTCGTTCACCAACAGGTCCAGACGCATCCGGGGTGAGGGGCCGAAAACGGTTGCTAACCGTAAGGTAATCGTGTTAACGTGGGTCAGTAGTTCTGCTTCCGCCTGAACCTTGGTCTCCCCATACAAGGAGATCGGCTCGAGCGGCGTATCTTCTGTGCAGTAGACATCCCCACTCTTTGCGCCGTACCCGCTGTTGGTCGTCGGGTAGATTACTCGCAGATGAGGGGAACGAAGGCGTTGGAGCAGTCGAATCGCCTCCAAGTTAACGGAACGGGCCAGTAACGGATCCCGATCACACGCCGGTGCACCCACGATTGCTGCCAGAGGAATCACCGTGTCGACTGATCTGATCGTTTCCTGCATGAGCGGTTCATTCCGTACATCACCCCGCACAAAAGTGAAGCGATCATGAGAGCAAAAATGGAAGAGGCTGTGCTGGTCGTACATCATGCAATCAATGACTGTAACCGCATGCCCTCTCTCAAGGAGTCGTCCACACAGAACGGCCCCCAGGTATCCCGCTCCTCCCGTCACCAAGACGTTCGCCAAATCACTACTCCCACTAACGGCCCGCCAACAATGGCACGTAACTCTCGCGGCCGCTTCCCATCCCTTCGCCAATTCTAACGCAAGTGCTCGTCCTTTAGCAATTCAGGCCTTTTGTTTCCCGCGGAGGAAAAGACACAAAGGGGAGGAAGTAATATATTTAGATACGCACATCTTGCTTCAAATCAACCATGCGCCTCCTTATCGCTTCCGTTAGTTCGACTCTTCCTCTCTGCGAAGCCTTGGCACGGCAAGGGGGGTTTGAGGTCGCAGCCCTTCAACCGGCGCGCATCGACCTGGGTGAGTTTGGGGGCGTTCGTAGACACAAGCATGAGGCATCCCCCCGCCTCGTCCAGCCGGCGCGTGTTTTCCCGTTGCGGCCCTATCCTTACAGCCTCTATCTGACCGGGGTTGTTTCGGTCTTGCGGCGTTTTCAACCCGAGGTTCTATTGTGTCTCGGCGAACCGTCGGAGTTGGGCGTCGCTCAGGTCGTGTGGATCACCCATCTTCTCTGCCCCCGAACCAAGGTCGTCCTGTATTCCTTCGAGAATGTTGTTCGACATTGGCCGGGATTTCCTCGCTGCCTGCGCGGATGGGCGCAACAAGGGACGCTTCCAAAGGTGGACTTCGTCGCGGCCTGCACACACACGGCAGCAGAGGTGTGGCGGCAACACGGATTCAGCCCTTCTCGAATTCGTGTGGTGTACAACGGCGCCGATCCCGATCACTTCTATCGCCGGGACGCGAGAGAACTCCGCAGGCAGTTGGACGCAGACGATCGCTTCCTTGTGGGGTACGTAGGCCGGCTGGTGGAGGAGAAAGGTGTGGATGTGCTTTTGCGCGCCCTCGCGAGTCTGCCTGACCGGTTTGTCCTCGCCGTTGCCGGAACGGGACGGGTGGAGAACGCTCTGCGCGCCCTCTCCCGCGAGCTCGGTCTGGAATCGCGAGTCCGGTGGCTGGGTAAGGTTGCTCGGGAAGAATTGCCCCTCCACCTCTCCGCGTTCGATGCCCTTGTGCTCCCTTCCCGCAGTCTTCCCGTTTGGCAGGAGCAATTCGGCATGGTGCTGGCGGAGGCGATGTTGTGCAAGGTTCCGGTCATCGGTTCCTCCTGCGGAGCGATACCTGAGGTGATCGGGGAGGCAGGTCTGATCTTCCCCGAGGGAGATGCCGGGGCGCTGGCGGAACGGTTAAAGCAGATAGAGCCCGACGCTGTGCTGCGCGGGAGGCTGGTCATGCAAGGCTACCAGCGCGCGCTTGAGGAGTTCACCACTGAAGTCTTCGTCCGGCGGCTCAGCCAGGTGCTGCGAGACACGGTGAGCCAAGTGTAAATACCCGGCGCCCCTCAGTCCATTGCGCCCTGGGTGCGCTTGCTGGAAGCAAGCGATCTGGATGTGATCTCGATGGCTCTTGCAGCATCGGATTCGGTCGGGTCTCCCGTGGGGAGCAGACCTTCCTCCGCCGGATACCTCCCCCGATAGACACTGTCCATGAAGACGGCGTCCTCGTCGGAGACCTCAACCACTACACTGTAATTCCGTGCGATCGCTACAAGCCGCTCGATATTGTGGACCTTCTCCAGTTCCCAACCTGCCTGAATGAGAACAGCTTTGATCGCTTTCTCAAGGGCCTGCTGAGCATGGTAGCACGCGGCGCGACAGAAGCCACCCTCAAGAAGGTATCTCGCGGTGGCAAGATCCTCGGTTGCCTGGTTGAGCCACTGCCTCACAGAATCCTTCATATAAAGACTCCTTCCTTCGCGTTGGATGAGACGCAGAAAGGGACTCCCTTTGCGCCAGTGCTCTTGGATCATGCCCACCGGCAGGACGATTGGGTCAATCGCGAACTCCGCATAAAAGGGTCTGAGCTTGCGGCGCACCGCTTTTTCGACCGCCAGAGGGGAAACCTCCGAATCATCAACCACCACCAGCAGATCGAGGTCCTCGCCGATGCCCTTTGTAGAGACCGAACCGTAAAGAATGACCGCCAACGGCTGGAGGCTGTTGACGAGAAAATCCGACACCTGCTTTGCCTGACTCAAAGTAACCATTGCTGCGAATCTCGATCAAGAATCATCCGGGCGCGCTCGATACGCCCCTGCATTCTAACTGAATTCTGTATCATAGAGCAATGCGATTGTCTTCTCCTCTCGCCGACTGATTTGACGAATTCACCAGAGACGAATAAACTCTCTGCCGTTTGCTGATGGCGTTACGTCGGCAACACGCTCAGGAGGGAAACTATGCCGAGCTACCAACTTGGATCAGACGTATTGTTGTTGACAGTAGACCAGGAATCGCAAGGGCTGCACATTCATTCTCCTGTGTGGGAAGGTTTGCACATCGGTCCGGTGATATCCGCGCTGCGAGTGGATGGAACGGAGGTCCATCCCGAATCCATGCAAGTAGAGGGGGGAACCGAGGGAGGGAGCGATTGCCTGGTTCTTCACAGTTCATGTCAACCAGTTCCAGTCTCGATGGTGCAGAGATTCACGATCGCTGAGCATGGAGGTTTGCTCCTGCAGATCGAGTTGAGAAACGATTCCGGCAGACAGGTGTGTCTGAACCATGTCGCCTTGCTTCGATCGGAGGCCTCTCAGCAAGGCGCCACTCGCTTCGGACTATCACCGAAGCGAGTGAGGATTTTCGACCAGGGCAGACATTGGGCGAGGGTTCGCGGACTGACGGAAGCGGCCGGTTCAAAAAGCTCAGAAGGAGAGGCGGACGCTCTCCTGCCGGTGCGAGGCGCATCGGAACTATGCTGGGTTGCCTATGATAGCGACTCCCGGAATGCGCTGCTGGTCGGCTTCACTACCTCGGAGCGGTGGCTGGGTCATGTCGCCATCGAGTGCAGCCCGGACGGCACAGTAACCGAGTGGTCAGTTGAGTTTGATGGTGGCGACGTGCTCCTGCAACCCGGCGAAGGCGTCGCCCTTGAGGAAGTCCTCTTTCTCGCAGGTGAAGACCCCTACTGCCTGCTGGAGCAGTATGCGGACATCGTCAAGGTGAAGCATGGCGTCGAGCTTCCGCCGACCCCGGTGACCTGGTGTTCCTGGTATCCCTACCGTCTCGGAGTGACCGACGAGCGGGTGCTGGCCAATGCCCGCATCGCGAAGGAGCGACTGCAACCTCTCGGCTTCAGCACATTGCTGGTGGATCTCGGGTGGGAAGAGGAGTGGCTTCCCTGCGTGTTCAAGGAGAACGATCAGTTTCCTCAAGGGTTCGCTGGACTCTCGGAGAAGTTGAGGGAGTTGGGTCTTCAGTTGGGGGCATGGTCGGCTCCCTGCACCATTAGCGCGCTCGATCCGCTTTCGAGGGACCATCCCGAGTGGCTGCTCGGCAGCGCTGAAGAGAAGCCGTTGACACGCGGGCAGTGGTTCTGGGAACCGCATGGCGACATCTACTGCCTCGACACCACACACCCTGGAGCGCAGGAGTGGCTGCGACAAAATATCCGATCACTGGCTGAGCGCGGGATTCGCTATCTGAAGCCCGATTTCTTTGGTGGTGTTCTTGATGGGGCGTTACGGGAAAGGCACGACAAGTCGATTGTTGCCGGGGGAGGTTGTGAGGCGGCGCGAATCGGGATGAAGATCCTGCTGGAAGAAATGCGGGCCGCCGACCCCGAGGCGCTGGTGCTCAACTGTGGCGGTCCAGACCTGCCGGGATCGCATCAGTTCCCACTCCTCTACACCTGCGCCGACACCGGGAACACAGGCTACGTCGGCTGGAAGCATCTCCGCGAAGACTACGGGAAGAACGTAGCGGGACACCTCTTCAAGCAGGGGCGCTGGGGAGTACTGCAGCCCTCTTGTCTTTGCGTGGGATTGCCAGGGACGCTGGAAGAGGCTCGCCTGCGGGCCACGGCGACTTTCCTGACAGGTGGTCAGGTTGATATCAGCGACGATCTCACGACTCTGCCGGAAGATCGGTGGGAAGTGCTGCTGGCAACCTTGCCTCCCTTGAGCCTTCCGGCGCGACCTGTGGATCTGTTCGAACCGGTGGGCGTCATCTCCACCGCCTACGAAGCGATGTGCCGGGGTGAAGACAAGGAGGGTCAGGAGTTGCCGACGCGGGAGGAATCCTGCGTCTGGCATTTGCCGGTGAGCGGTGGGTGGGACCAGTGGGATCTGGTGGCGTTGTTCAACTACGAGGAGTCTCCGCGAGATGGGGGAGGGGCTTGTCAGATTACGCGATTCGTCGTTCCTTTCGATCGGCTACACCTCGACCCCGAGACTCCCTATTGGATTTACGAGTTCTGGTCGGGACAGTTTATTGGGACGATACCCGGCGGTGCGGACAACCCCAGGGGGTACGTCCATCCAGGCGATACGCAGAGGCTGCTCGCGACGCAGTCAAAAGGCGTCCTCGACGTTTCCTTTTTCGGTCCCGGAATCAAGTTACTGGTGATTCGTCCGGCGCGGCCACACCCGTGGGTCCTCGGCACCAGCTTTCATCAAAGCGGTGGTGTGGAACTGCGCGACGTGGCGTGGGACGATCAGCGCAATGCGCTTCGTGGAACTCTGTGCAGACCCTCCGGGCAGAGGGGTTACATTTCGGTCGCTGACAGTGGCAGAGAGATTGCGCGTGCGGAGGTGAATGGGAGAAGCGTGACGCCGCGGCGAGGTTCCAACGGAGCGGTGTTTCTGCCCGTCATCACCGAAGAGGACCACACGGAGTGGGAGGTGGGATGGGCGTAATTCTCGTTACTCGGTCACGGGGATACTCGTACCGGTATCCTTCAAGTAGGCTTCGACCACTGACTTCGTAGGTCCATCCATTCGGACAACCCCCTTGTCCATCCACAGCGTGCGGGCGGCGATGCGCTGCACCGCGTGGAGATCGTGCGACACGAAGACAATGGTGGTTCCTTGCTGGTGCATCTCCCGCAATTTGGCATAGCATTTTTGCTGGAACTCTTCGTCGCCGACTGCGAGGACCTCATCAATGAGGAGCACCTCCGGGTCCACATGAACTGAGAGCGCAAACCCCAGCCGCATGGTCATCCCGGAGGAGTAAGTCTTCATGGGCGAGTCAAGGAAGCGATCGAGCCCGGCAAAGTCGCTGATTTCGGGCAGGCGTCGGTGGATCTCTTTGCGTCGCAGTCCCCAGATCGTGCCGATAAGCTCTGCATTTTCCGCTCCGGTCAATTCACCGTGAAACCCGCCCTCGATTTCGATCATGCTGGCAACACGTCCCCTGACGATCACACGCCCGGCATTGGCGTGATAGATCTGGGCCATCAGCCGCAGGAGTGTGCTCTTGCCTGATCCGTTG
>JACQGJ010000255.1 GCA_016199605.1 Armatimonadota bacterium
CTCGACGGCTACACCCTCTGGATCGGCACGGACCGCGGGGTCAGTCGGGCGACGATTCCGAATTGAGCGATCGAGGAGCAACCGGGTTAACATCGACCGGCCCCCTTCCATGAAAACTTGGATTGCCACTCCGGGATTTCATGGTTAGAATTCAGATCATGATGGAGCGACCGGAGTAGGAGCAAGCTGTGAGGACGGTTGAGGGCCGGTCTCCGCTGTTAGCTCGGATCACCAGCACCTTCCGCACTCCACAGAAGATCGTTGACAAACGACCGATCCGAACCGAAAGGATTCACCATGCGATTTGTGCAAAGCCTCAACCTGAGTGTCGCCCTGTTCGTAGCTGGAATTGGTTGGAGGCCAGCCGCTGCCTCTGAGCCAACTGGCCTGATCAACGTCCGGGACTTCGGCGCGAAGGGCGACGGATCCACCGACGACACCGAGGCCCTCAAAGCCGCGATGAAGGCGGCTTCCATCTCCGTGAGCACCCCCTCGCCTGTCGGAACCTATTACCAGGCCGGGCCGACGCTCGTCTTCCCTGCGGGAATCTACCTCGTCAGCGACGAGATTCCCCTGACGGCGGCGGAGGTTCGCGGGGAGGGGCAAGCTGCGATTCAACAGACCAACAAGGAGAAGGACATCCTCGTCAGCCAGTTTGCCTGGCAGCACCAGATCCGCAACCTCACCTTCCTGGGTGGCAGGAACGCTCTGAACCTTTACAACCCGAATGTCGATTCCGGGCAGATCATTGTCGACCATTGCCGTTTCTACGGCGCAAGCGGATTTGCCATCCGATCGGACGTTTGCTCGACTTCGATGAAGATTGAGGACTGCGAGTTCATTCTCTGCCAGCAGGCCTGGTACAATAGTCGCTGCGACCAGGCGGTGATGCGTGACTGCTGGATCACCTCCGCCGTCAAGGCGGCCGACCAGGCGGTGATCGAACACCGAGCCGGCCGGCTGACCATCGAGAACCTCATCGGCGTCCCCCTCGTCGGAGGCCCAAGCTTACGCTGGATCGACGTCCACGGAGGCAACCTCACGTGCAAGCAGTGTCGATTCGGCGGTGAGGGAGGGGGCTTCACACCCGTCTACAACTTCGCCAAATACTCAGCCGGCTCGCGCCTCGTCTTTGAGGACTGCTTCGTCAGCGCCAACGCAAGCTACAACGCCAACTGCGTTGTGTATTGCCTGGAAGTGCCCGCGGTGATAAGGATCCGAGACTGCGATATGATGGGCTCCACAGGGGTCATCGTCGACAAGAAGATCGACCTCGGCAACTACTTCATGAACCTCAGCCCTCGGACGCTCTCCTACACTGTCGAAGGCTGCACCGGAGAGTTCCTCGGCCAACTGCCTGCCGGTTTGAGGAAACCAATTGTCAGGAAGGTCCCTTCTGACAAACGAATCCTCACCGCGCATGAAACGGCGCAGGCCATGGGGAAAGCCCGGCAGGAGTGGAGCTCAAAAGGCAACGAGGCTCCCGTCAGTGGATCAACCAATGGTCATTCGCAGCAGATCCAGCCTGGAACCTATCTTGAGGTGACGGACTGGTCGCTTGCGGGATACATGGATGCCACCTCGCAAAAGCTGTCCGATTGGCTCGCGTTGGGGAAGGCCGGCACGGACATGATTATCCTCTACCGGCAGGAGGCGAGGGGAGGTTGGCCGCACGTCCTCCTCGGAGCCACGGTTGACCTCGACCAATACCCCTGGCTCACCTGGCGTCAGAAAGAAGCTCCTGCTCCAGGCTCCTACGCCGTGAAAGTGATCGACGTGGACCGCGGCGACATGCGCTCCCTCTATGCCGAGACCTTCGGCGCTCAGTACGATTACCACGCCGAGAACCTGAAGCAGCTCTTCGGCGGAGGGACGAAGCACCTGGAGATCCGCTACTACCCCCTGGGCTGGGGAATGAAGTCGGCGAAGGAGACCGACTACTTCTGGGCGCAACCGGGTCAGTATGTTGCTATGGACTTCATGAGATTCGAAAGGGACTAAGCGCATGGGAATGTCATTGCAAACCTGGACAGCGGTGGCGCGATACTCGTTAACGTCGAAAGCACCGCCGCCGTCGCGGACCTCAATGGGCGCATTTTTAGCCTTGGCGAGTATACTCTTCTTGCTGAAAGGCAGTGTGGTCATGGCCCAGAACGACCGGTTCACGACTGTTGCCGAGAAACTCATTTCGGCGGTCAACGCCGCCGACGTTCAGGCGATACAAAAGCTGTTCAATCCTGAGATGCAGAAAGCGGTGCCTGAAGATAAGACACGTGAGTTTGTGACGAGTCTGCTCCAGGCGAATGGCAAGATCACCAAACTTGGCGAAGTCAGGATCGACGGCAGGACCGCACGCTTTCCCCTGACGTTCGAGCGCGGCACTTTGGACATGGTGTTGACTCTCGATGACCAAGGCTTGATCGCCGGGTTGCTCGTAGTTCCTTCCACGCCTGACCTTCCTGTCCCGGAGCGCAATACAACACTGCTCAGTCTCCCGTTTCGTGGCGAGTGGTTCGTGTTCTGGGGCGGGGCGACTCAGGAGCAGAACTACCACGTCAACACCCGAAATCAGAGGCGGGCAGTGGACTTCGTGATGTGCGACCCTCAAGGGAAATCACACCGAGGTGAAGGGAAAAACAACGAAGACTACTACTGCTATGGCAAGGAGATTCTGGCGCCTGCGGCGGGCACCGTTGTGACCGCCATCGATGGCGTACCTGACAACCCTCCGGGTTCGCTGAATCCCTATTCGGGAGTAGGCAACTGTCTCATCCTTCGCCATGCCGGCGTCGAGTTCAGCGTTCTCGCCCATCTCCAACCTCGCAGTCTTCGAGTCAAAGTCGGAGATCAGGTGAAGGCAGGTCAGGTGCTCGGCAAGTGCGGGAACAGCGGGAACTCCAGCGAGCCGCATTTGCATTTCCATACCCAGAATACGGCGGTGCTGCAAGACGGGACGGGCTTCGCGCCTTACTTCCGTAGTGTCAGAGTCACCCGGGAAGGCAAGGTGAAAGTGGAACCCGATTACACTCCAGTTCGTGGTGACCGCATTCAATCCGCGCAGTAGGTGCAGGGACAAACCGCTGACAGCGAAACACACAGGTGAAGTCAAGACGCCAGCCTTCTACCGACACGATATCGGTGTAGCGCCGGGTCGTCTGCATGAGCCGTCAGCCGATGAGGAGGGCAACCTATGGACAAGTCCCCTCGATGGAACCTTGTGGAGGTACCACACACCCACCGGCAAGGTTGAGATCCTCGACCTGAAGGCCCTTACCGGCAGAGATTGGAAAGGACTGCACCTGTGGCCGGTGGCTCACGGGCACGAGGTTCACCTGTGCTGTCCTTCGCTGCCACGGTTGTGGGTCTACGAGTCGGACACGAAGCAGGTGAAACAGTATGATTTCCCGCACGCCAACCCGGAGGTGTACGGTGGTTTCGCCGCGAAGGGGTC
>JACQGJ010000256.1 GCA_016199605.1 Armatimonadota bacterium
ATGATACACCGGGCTGGGAAGGTAGCCCGCTCGCGAAGAGCGGCTCCTATGAGAGTGTGCGGGAGAAGGGATGGGCGGAGGTGGTTTACTCGCGCACCGACGAGGACCGTCAGGCATACCGGGAACGCAACGCCGAGGAAATCGCCAAAGCCGACCGACTCTACGTCCGGCCCCATCACTTCATGTGCCTTTCCTGCTGGTATAATGGCGGAGAAGGCCAATCGCCCCGATCCAACGACACGCTCTACGAGATCATGCTGCGAATCCGTGAGAAGCCCGACATCCCGGTGACTCTGGTCGAAGGGCCGTGCATGGCGTGCGACTGTTGTGACGGGCTGCACACGGAGACGGGCCGGTGCGTTCACGACTGCGGGTTGATCCGGGACTACAAGAAAGACCTCGACGTTTTCCAGAAGCTGGGACTGATGCCTGGAGCGACTCTACCGGCGAAGGAGTTCCTCAACCTGCTATATGAGAAGATACCTTCCACGCGAAACATCTGCGGATACGGTGACGGCATCGTGACGGCGAGGGAATGGTCCATCTGCCGGGAACCGACCGGGAGTCCGGGCTACGCGAAGACCCGGGAGACGGGAGTTTTCTGATGGACCTAACGCAAGCACGCAAAGACGCTAAGACGCAGAGGAAGAGAGCTCTGAAGAGTTGTGGGTATTGGCGCTGTTTCCTGATCCAGCTCGTGTTGATTGGATTGGGTATGGCCGTTGCGAGGGTCGAAGCGTCATCGCAGAAACCAAAATCGAAGGAGACTCCTGTGCTTCAAGTGACAATGCAGGTTGATTTTGGAAAGGATATCGGACAGAGCTTCGGTTCGTTGTTGGAGGTCCGGGATAGTCGGGGACACGTCATCGCCGGGGCAGGATTCGCGGATGTCTACAACACGATGTTCCGCAACGACCGATACACCGTCCAGTTCTTCGTCCAACCCAACTCCGAGGACAACCAGTTCACCCTCGAACCTTTACCTCGGCCTATCAAGGAATACGGCCAGGTCATTCGGCTGAAGAGACCGGGCAATCTCGCAGCAACCATGCAGCCGAGAGGCAACCCGACCGAACTGGAGTTCCTCCTGACGCGAGACAGCATGACAATCCTGCAAGATGGGAAACAACTCGCCTCCACGAAGTTCGGCTCCAAACTGACAGCCGAATTCAAGCCTGCGAGCATCGCCTGGGGTAAAGGCACGTTTGGGCCGCTGCAACGGACGATCCGGAGCAATACCGTGAAGCCGGGAATTCGGGGTTAGCGGGTGCGCACGCCAAGTTACTTAGTGGTGAGGTTCCGCTTCAACCCATCTATACTCGTTAAGGAAGAGAATCCCCTGTTGTGAGACAGTTGGACGCCTGCCCGCAAGGCAGGAGTCGAACCCGCCCACCGTGGTGGGGTCGACAGTCCAACTGTCTCACAACAATGCGGCGTTTTCACCGGTGACGGGTATAACTAAAACTCCTCAAAGGTCGTGTGGTCTTGTATGATGCCTTTCATCCATGCCTCTGCGTTGGGCTTCCGTGAGCCTCCTCGAAAAGGAAGGGACAGATGAAGCGATTATGGATCCCAGGGCTGTTGCTGTTGCGCGTGTGCTCCAGCGCCCTGGCCGCAGGACAGAACGCAACAAGGGACTACATCAATGTCTGTGAGCTGGGGGCGAAGGGCGACGGGAAAGCCGACGACACGCGGGCTTTCCTTGCAGCCGTCGCCACCGCTGCCAAGGAGCGACGGCCCGTCTACGTTCCGCGGGGTCGGTACCTCCTCTCGAAGCCCGTTGATCTTGAAAACGTCGCCCTGACCGGTCCGGACGCGGGCGCGTGGCCCGCGGACGTGGATGCTCTGCCGGTTCTCGTGCCCACCCAGACAAACGCCCCGTGTATGATTCTCCGCGCGGGCGCTGCTTTGAAGGGAGTCGGCATTACCTACGAGTGGAAACAGGATCCACAGGACGGTCCGCCCGCGGTGCTCATCAAAGGCATTGGCGTGTATATCAGCGGAGTGAAGATCATGTATGCATGGGACGGGATCATCACCGACGGCGAGTCGAACGTGGGGCGACTCAATATCGAAAATGTGTTCATGGTATCGCCCCGTAACATCGGAGTTCGGGTGACCGGGACCTGGGATGTCCCGGCGCTCCGCAACATCGAAGTGTGGAACGCCGGCCCCGTCCCGCGTGGACTGGAGAAAGGTATCGGGTTTCATCTTGGGAAGAATGATCTGATTCGCCTGACCGATTGCTTCGTGTTTGGCATGCGCTATGGTTTCTTGTTGGAGGACAAAATGCCCGGATGCAAGATCGAAGGCGGAACCTGGGGAGTGATGACCGGGTGCTCCACGGATTTCTGTGGCGCGGGGATCGTCGTGCGAGGCGAGCATACGGTGAGCATCAGCGGAGGCACCTACTGGGATCACGCCGAGAGTCTGGTCGTCGACGGTGAAAAGGCGCGTGTCCGCTTGAACGGGGCCGAGCTGAAATCCAACGGCGCTCCCGCCCTCGTTGTGCGCGAGTGCGACCATGTTGTGGTGACAGGCTGTAGCCTCCTGCGCCCCATGAAGGAGTACGATCCGCCAGCGGTGTTGCTTGAAGGTGGTCGCATCGTCGTGAGCGACAACCACATCGAAGCTTACGGAGTCGGGGCTCGAGTGGGTCCGAAGGTGCGGAGTGCGATCCTTCGTGGTAACCTCATCGACGCGCACGGCAGGCCCGCCGTCTTGGATGAGCACGGGCCTGACGCACAGGTTCTTATCGAAGGCAACCTGGAAGAGCGAACAGCAACCAAGAGGCCGGAGCAATGAAAACAAGAACCACCTCGTTAGGAAATGGAGGCCGTCAGGAGGTCGAAGCGCACTCGTGAGTGAATCGAAGATCCTCGCCCCTCTCCTTGTGTTCTCGGTTTTAATCGCGCTCCAGTGGACAAGCAATTGCCCCCCGGTCCTGGGGAGTGAAGCTCTCCGACTCGGTTTCGTTGATCCCGTGGCGCCCGGAGATCCCGGTCCTCGCAACGCCGCGGCCCTTGACTATGCGAGATCCCAGGGAAAGGTCACGCGCCTCAAGCCGACCACAACCGGAGGGTGGGAGGCTCCCGGAG
>JACQGJ010000264.1 GCA_016199605.1 Armatimonadota bacterium
CTGGCGTACGTCGGGTAGTAGGGCGCGTTGAGATCAAGCCAGGTGACGAGACGATCGGAGCTTTCCCCGTCGAGTCTGACTCCCTGGTGACCGGCTCGCAGGACTTGGATGAGACGGCTCGCATGTGAACCCCAGGAATAGGCCGGCTGGATTTCCGCCGGACCGGCGCCGACGACTTTCACGAAGCCCTTTCGCCACAACTCGCTGTAGGAGGTATTGAAGGCCGGATTGCGGTCGGCAGACAGGTTGAGCTTTGCGCCCGCGTCTTTTCCATAATCGTGGCAACTGACGCAGTGTTTGTCGAAGACGGGTTGCACTTCGGCCATGTAACTGAACAACCGGGGGTCACCGTACCAGGGGGTCAACTTGCTCGGTGACCGCTTCAGGGCGCGAGGAGTTCTCGTATTGCGCGGCGTCGTCTGGCGGTATTCGTGACAACCCACACATCCTGTCCGCTCGCCGGATTGCACCATCGTGCCGCTGCGCATGGACTGCACCATCATCCCGTTCTGGTCGAGCAACTGGAAATAGACGAACTTGTCGGCGGGCACCCCGAAGTAGGCGGAACCGTCTGGCTCGACGGGTACGGTTCCGAGTATGCGCTTGTTGTTGAAGTCATGCCAGTTCATCGCGGGAGCAATCGTGCCCTGACCCATCCACGCCGGATACGTCCAAAACCGTTTCTCCGGCGACTCGATCACACGTAACCATCGGACACTCCCGCGGTGGACTCCCCGGACATGGGTTCCCAGGTAGACATCGTGAACGTAGAAATAGCCGACCGCGGTGTGGTAATCGCGTCGAGACGGGATAATGGGTGGACGCTCTCGCGGGGCAAGGAGCATGGGGTCGTAGCAACCCGGGTCCTCCACGTGCAGGAGAGTTTCGTTGCCGGAGGTGTCCACGAGGTAGATCCCCATCTGTTCGCCCTTGCCAGTCATACGGGAGCAAAGGAAATACTGATCGTTCAGCGGGTAAGGGTCTTCGTATTTCGGGGTGACACCCAGGTAAGTGTCCCATGCGTCATTGACTGTCCCGGGGTTGCGAACGAGGTCCATCGCCTGAGGGGGCCATGTTCTAAGGACGGGAGAGCGACCATCGAATCCCCGTCGCAGGTCGAGCATGGCCAAGGCTCCCCAGGGGCGGTCGTGACACGAGCCAAAGATACAGAGAATGCGCTGGCTTCCCGGAATGGGTCGGGCGTCAATCACCGCGCCGGGCGAGGGAGTATTGTTGCCATAGCAAACGCCGTGGTTCGTCCCGTCGGGGTTGCAGACCCACAGGCCTTGCGCGTCTCCGAAGTTGCGGTCCACATACTCCCAGCGGTCGTAGAGAATACGCCCGTCGGGCAGTAGAGAAGCGTGGCCCTCGAACAGGGTGTTCTTCCCTATCTGGTGGACGTTCGAGCCGTCGGCCTCCATTCGGAACAGGTTCGCCATGATGTGTCGGTTGCACATGCAGTACTTGGGTTCGCGGGTTGAAGAGAAGAGGATCGTGTCATCTGGCAGGTACAGTGGGTCAATGTCGCTCACCCCGGGAGCAAAGGTGAGTTGCTTCAACGCCGATCCATCGGCCTTCATCTCGTAGAGGTGATAGTCATCCCGGAGGTTGCGCCGCATGGAGAACACGATTGTCTTTCCGCTGAAGTGCACTTCCGGGTCGCGGACGATGCCCTCGGGGACCGCAAGGAGAGTCTTCACCGCTCCCGTCGCCAGGTCGATAGTCTTCAGCGCCCCTCCGCCCACGAAACTGCCGGTGTTGATCTCGCCGGTCTGGAACATCGTCTCGGTGTTGTGGTGGTCAGGGCGATACTGAGGGCGGACGACGAATAGCAGCGTGCCGCGGGTCAGGGGCGTTCCGGCTTCAACGGGTGACAGAGAGGCAGTGGCGAGGCAGAGGACCAGAGGGCAGATTGAACAAGAGATCTGATGTTTGTACACTGCAAGCGACTCCATTCAGTTCAGACGCATCGCGGTGTCGAAGGTGGATTGCAGAAGCCTTGCCAGATCCCGTCGCGGTCACGCCCAGGCTTTCTGAACCGCTCAATCCAAAGCGGTATCATTCCCACGCTCCCTTGACGGATTGAGCAGTCGTCACTACAATGGCTGGAGACGATGCCTCCCGGCGAAGCCGCCTTTCGACAGATGCGGACGGGGTGTATTATAGCACAGCGCGTGGACCTAACCGCAGGTCTTACCGCAGCATGAGCAAGTATGAGTCTGAAGATCCGTCACAAACTGGGAGTCAAAAAGAGATGAGTAGTCCCCTCGAAGGACAGTGGGCATTAATCCTGGGCGCGTCCAGTGGCTTTGGTGAAGCCACCTCGCTGGAGTTGGCGCGCCAAGGGATGAACGTTGTTGGGGTACACCTCGATCGGAAGGCAACGATCCCGAATGCCGAGCGTATTCAGTCTGAGATCCAGGCAATGGGTCGGCAGGCAATCTTCTTCAATGGCAACGCTGCAGAAGAGGGGAAACGGGAGGAGATTCTCAATGTCGTCGCGGACCACCTCGCGACTGAACCTGTCAAACAGGTTCGAGTCCTGCTTCACTCCCTGGCTTTCGGCACGTTGAAGTCGTACATTGCGGAAGATCCGGCCGCCGAACTGACCAAAGCGCAGATGGAGATGACGGTGGATGTCATGGCCCACAGCCTGGTCTATTGGGTGCAGGGCCTGCTGCGGCGCGGTCTTATGGGGCACGCAGGCCGCGTCTATGCCATGACCAGTGAAGGGGACGTTCGTGTCTGGCAGACCTACGGGGCGGTGTCTGCCGCAAAGGCAGCGTTGGAGTCGCATCTTCGCCAGCTTGCCGTCGAGCTTGCCCCCAAAGGCATCACCGCCAACGCCATCCGGGCAGGCTTCACAGACACTCCTGCCTCCCGTAAGATCCCCGGTAGCGATCAGATGAATATCGTGGCAGCCCAGAAGAACCCCTCCGGACGGTTGACTCTGCCCACGGATGTTGGTAAAGCGATTGCGATCCTCTCGCATCCGGACAACCAGTGGATGACGGGGAACGTGATCGGAGTGGATGGCGGAGAGTTCTGCGTAGCCTGATCCTCAGGTCTGGGTTCTACACCGTGGAAGTCTGGGGAGCCCCGATTCTCACTGCCAGCCACAGCATCCACGTCACAAGAGCCAGGAACATCCCCAACCGAAAGCATTGCGGAGAGTAGGTCTTGGCCTGGTCCGGTGGAACAAGTTTGGATTGCCACCGGAGGTTCTCGTACACCTCAATCCCCTCGCGACGATGGACTGCCTTCAATCCCTCAACCGTCAGCCCTTCGTTGTAGGCAATCACGAATCTGACTCCGGCGGCTGTAAGGGGCGCCACGTCTTTCTGTGAATCCAGAGCGCGGTTCAGCGCCTCGACGCGTCTCATGGAAGCTGCCGGTTTCAACGGATCGTATCCTTCCAGGTCCCGAAGGTGATACCGCATCGCACGATTGGGGGCGAGGCTTTCGCGAAGCCCGGTCAGCGTTGACGGATCGGTAGAGACCGGCCGCACGAAGGGCACGTACTTCCCCCACGTGTGCAGGAGCAAGCTCGGACGGGTCAGCAGGCAGAAATCGCCACGGTGGCTTTGCAGAAAGGTGGCGACGCTGGATTCTCCCGTGTAGAGCGAAGGCTCGGTCCAGGGATTCACTCCCATCCCGAAAGCCAGTAGATCGACTACGATGATCCCCAGGAGACCCACCTTCCACCCTTGGGCTGGTAGCGTTCCAGCCCTGGCAAGCCGATTGGCGAGGAACACGGCGACGACCAGCAGCAGCGCAACAATCAAGTCTTGCAACCAGAGGGTGTAAACTCCTTCGGAGAGGCGTGGGAACTCTCCTAACTTGGCTGAGGCCTCGATGCGGTGAAATTGCCAGCGAAGAAAGCGTGCGATTGAGGGCAGCAGCAGGCTTCTTCCCAACAAGAGGGTCGCCATCGCCCCGGCAATCGTCACGAGCAAGCTGGTTGTCTTCTTGTGGAAGCCTGTACGCTTCTCCCCCATCGTTCCCGCAACGCGGTCGGCTCCGAGGCCGATGAGAACGGACAACGAAAACGTGAACAGGTAAAGAAAGCGGCCCGGTCCTTTGAACGACTCGAAGCCGGGAACGAAACGATACAGCAATCCATACACCGGCGTGAACTTCCCCAGAGCGATGAGCAGTGACACGCAAGCCACCCAGAAGAAAAACCGTGTCTCCTTTCTAACCGAAGACTGGAGTGCGGAAGCAACGAACAACCATCCAATCAAGCCCGTGTAGGCGGCAAGCTCCCAGAAGTTGGCTTCCCCCCAGAAGAACGACCGCGTCGGGTTCCCAAAAGCATTTGGGAGGAGCAAGGTGGTCAACTGCCAGGGAGGCAGCGAGTAGATGCTCGCGAACTTGAAGCTCGTCTCCGCGCGGGCGGAGTTCACGAGTGTCTCAAGGGTCGGGAGGAGTTGGGGGAGGGCGAGCAACATTCCCGCCACTACGCCCAGACAGAGGGGAAGGGTCGCCGACGCCGTGCCGTTGCCGCTTTGTCCCGTGTTGGTGCGTACGCGGAAGATCCAGTAGGCAACGACCACGAAGAACGACATCACTGCAATCTGAAGATGACCGGCCAGTAGCTGAGTCGCCAGGACGAGGGGAAAGACCAATTGTGCCCGACGGTTCCCAGCGAGTCCCCGGTCGATCAACAGCAGTAGCCAGGGGAGCCATACGGCCGCGCACAGAACGGTGGGATACTCGACGTGGCACACCGTGCATCCGCCGAGCATCACTGACACGGCGCCGCACAAGCCACCGAACTTCCCCAGCCCCCAGGACCTCAGCAATTGATACATGCCGAAGCCGAATAGATACACGTGCGCCATTGCGCTGACCCCGAACGCCTGGTGAGTCGGAAGCAACAGATAGAGGAGGTTGAGCGGGTAGAAAACCGCTGACTGGAGGTTGCCGACGAAAGGCATCCCGCCTGACACGTACGGATTCCAGAGCGGGATCTCGTTGTGCCAGAAGGACTCACGGGTGAACGAGCGATATGGCTCGAAATGAAGGAAGTAGTCCGCCCAGAAGAGCACCTTCCCCTGGAGGAGCATCGGCAGGAAGAGAAGAGCGCTAAGCACGAAAAGCACGAATGTGGGATCGACGCGAGACAGGAGGTGTAGAGCGCTGCGAAGAGGCTCGCGAGGCAGCCTCCCCCCCGTGGGACTCAGATCCCTATTGCTCATTCAAGAACACTCCATGACCTCATACTCGTTAAGGGGGGAATCCCCTGTTGTGAGACAGTTGGACTGTCGAACCTACCACGGCGGGCGGGTTCGACAGTCCAACTGTCTCACAACAATGTGGTGTTTTCAACCTTAACGAGTATAGCACTCCGGCGTTGCACCCTCAAAGCCGCGGGCAGATCGGCGCACCAACTCGTACCCGTGAGCCTCTGCTCTGACCGCACGGAGACCTCGATGCTGGTCATAGACCTCGTGCATTTCCTCGATGCTATCGAACCAGCCCAGCACGTAAGCCGCTCCAAAGGAGTCGCCGGCTTTGACTGACACTCCACCTATCTCCTGGATGAAGCAGACGTAGCTTCGTTGGTGGCACCAGGCTTCATAGACGATCTCGGGGCAAAGAGTCATTCCGGCCAGCCAGGGGCCCCGTTTCGTCCGGTACGCGCGGATCATGCGATCCGGCATCGGCTGCCTCCCGCGTTGGTACAGGAACCGGGCGTCGGGAGGGAAATCAGCGACGAACTCCGACGCCGGAATCTCCCCATGATAGCTCAGGTAGATTCGGTCGAAGGTGTCGCCGTTCTGGTGCTTCAGATGACCCGGTAGATCGATCCGCAGGATCAGGTCGTCGACCGCGTTAACTGAGGTCACCGTGTCGCACGCGTAGAAGTACCGCTTCCCGTCAGGGAACACCAGCCACTGTTCCCACAAGGAGCCGGGGGTTCGACTTGCCGTCGCTTCAGTCCACCGGAACCATTGCCTGACCGCAACGAACCCCTCACCCTCGATCACCTCGTACTCCAGCTTCTTCGCCTGAGTGCAAATCTGTGGAAGCTCGACGTAGCGCTTCGGAAGGTTGCCGTGGTACGGGTCGCCAGCGTGATACCGGTGCGGCTCGTACCGCTCATTGTCGGGGCCTGGCTCGAGCAGGAAATCAACGATATCCAGTCCAAACCCCAGGTCCTGCGCTCCGGTCTGCTTGTCCACAAAGGAACCTGCCGACACACCGGACACGTATCCCTCGAGGTCCACGCGGGCTGAGTACAGATCTGTGGCGATGTGAATATGTGGCGGCGCTACCGTTGCTGTTGCCATTCCTTCAACCTCCACGAACTCGCAGGCTGCTTCCAGCCGGTATCGTCACGGTTTTCTTCATCGCTTTCAGCGTTGTGATTTCCCTGGGCGTCTCGATGGTCGTTGTGGTTGCA
>JACQGJ010000257.1 GCA_016199605.1 Armatimonadota bacterium
GCGAGCCCCAGTCTTGCCGCGCCGACAGAGGCTCGAGGTCCGACAGGGGAACTGTTTGTCCTTTCGTCGAGTCCTTCGCGAAGACCTGCCTTGTTGAAAAGCCGATTGCCACCAGCGCACAAAGACACCAGAAGAAGCACTGGACCTCTTGGTATCTCTTTGTGCCTTTGTGTCTTCGTGGTTGCTGCTGCTGTATTTCCGCTCTCATCTTCTGACCCTCATTCCCCTGCGGAATCAATGAACACCCCTGAAACCACCGCGTTGTAACCAGCAAGCTTCCGAACCTGAACCGTCACCGGGCCTGTCACTTCCCACTTCAGGTAGACGCCGCTGTCGGTTTCCGGCTTCGACGCCCTGGCACCGCTCAAACGGGCCCCCATGTCGTCAGTCAAAACAACTTCCATCTCCCGCCCATTGTGATCGTAGTCCAGCAGGTAGAGCGTCAGGCGGAGGGGCTTCCCGTCCGGTGGAGTGAGCGCGAAGAGGATCTCGTTTACGTCGTGCCAACAGGCGGCGCGCGGCTGTCCGGCAGTTGTTCCGGGTCGGTCGACGACTCGCGCATCCTCCACTCCGTCGGCCCAGACACACTCGGAAGCATTGGTCACCTGAAGTCCATAGCCGTTCTGTTCAGTCGATACGCTCGTTACACCCGCGAGCCACGCGGCGCGAGAGCCGTACTTTCCCTTCCACTTGCCTCCGCTGGATACGTCCTTCGATTCGAGGCGGGCCTTGGTCTCGGGCACTTCCCGGAGTGGTCGCCACTGGAGCGGCAGCACGAGGTCCCGAGTCGTGCTGGTTGAAGCCACTGAACAGCCCGGTGTCCATTCTGCAACGATGTAGCGTTTGCCGTCCGCAAGCTCCACGTTGAATTGTATGCGCTCAGGGAAAAGCCAGGTGCCTTCGTCCCCGGCGTGCAGCCGAAGGGTTGGGGGTGTCTTCGGCAGGGCCGAGCTGTGGCAGGTCACCGGGAACGATCCAAAGCTGTCCGTTATCCGACCGACCTCTCTGCCGTCCACGTAAACAGTCACGAGACCGGAAGCGCCGAATTGCATGCCCTTGATCTTCAGGACTGCCTTTGTGAGGCCCGAGAGCAAAGACGGCTTGGCGACAGGTTCTGTAGGAGCCGCACCCACGTGTGGTGGGAAGAGACGGTCTCGGGTTTGCGCGATGCGCTCGGACTCTTTATCGGCGAGGTCCGGTTCAGGTCCTCTGCCGAAGACAACCACCGAAGCGGTCGCGTGATGGTCAAGGGCGACACGAGCCATGCCGCCTCTCCTGATCACCGCCGCGCAATAGGGAGGTACGTCAGCGGAGTAGACGTGCGCCCAGGCCAGCTTCGCCGCGTCGGGGACTCGAAGTGTCACCGCGACCGATTCGGTAGCGTCTGTTCGGCGCGACAGGAACCGCACTCTCGAAGTTACGGGAGCGACGTAGTGCCCCGCGCCGTTGACAAAGAGATTGACGTCATTCGCACCGGTGACGGAGACGCAGTGAGGCAGAAGTACCTGCCGCTTTCCGAGGAGAGTCTCGAACAGCGGTGCGTAGATTTCCAGCAGGTCGGCGGCGCGAGGGCTGGCCCCCTGCTGCGAGATGGGAAACTCATGCGCGATCATCTGCGGGAACAGCGCGATCTGAAGCCGCTGCTTGAGCTGCGCCTCGAACCCCAACAGGTCACCGTTGTACGGCTTTTGCTGCTCCCACGCCGAGGCCGGCCGCAGGGGAATCAGGTAGCGCTGAGCCAGATAGTCGCTCTCGTGACAGGAGCCATCGACATCCCGCAAGACCTCCACCCGCCAGAATTGATTCACGAAAACACGCTTGCCAGCCGAATGGCTGAGTCGGCAGACCGCTCGCACCGCCTCGCCGACGGGCAAGGCCATGTTCTCCGCGGGTCTGTCGCCAATCATGGTCAGGTCGTCCTGATGGCCGTAGTCGTAGACGCTGGCCCAATCCAGGCGGTCGATGACGAAGCCGTCAAGCTCCGGCAGGCGAGTCAGGTGCCGTCGGACCTGCTCTTGCAGAAACGGCCAGAGCGAGTACCGGCTCCCGGCGTTCATCGCCATCGCCCCTTCCCAGGTGGGGATCGGTTGCCCCTGATCGTTCTTCATCAAGGCATCGGCGAACTTCTCCCTGAGAATCTGTTCGGCTCTCGCTGCGTCTCCCCCCTTCCCTCCCATCCCGCCATACTCCGTCACGTTGAAGTAGGCGTAGGTCCCGAGGTCATGCTCGTGCATCTCCTTGACGAAGGTGTTGATCTTGTCGTCGCTCATCTTCTGGCCCAGCTTCCACCACTTGGCATACGTGTAAGGCTCCCATTCCTTCTCCTCCGGAAGGTACTCGCCCAGATGCGTGAACCAGAAGCTCGACCAAAGGTAGCGTACATGCTGCCGAGACATTTCTTCGAAGTCGGGATGATCGTGGACGTGGTGATACCAGAAAGCCCCCTCGAAATCGCCACGGGGAAGAGGCGGGTTGAAGTAGGCGGGAAACAAGTCGCTGTACGTCCTGAGCACGCTTCGGTAGTCCGCCTCATGTGCAAACAGAAGGAGACTCAGAGCGGAGGGCTTGCCTCCACCCATCCCGCGATGCCCGAGGGTGAGCCGCAAGGTTTTGCCCTCGCTCCATTCCACCTGAAGATGCGGAATGTTGGCGTCAGCGGGAAGGGCAAAGGTGAGGGCGCTGTCGGTCTTTGGGTCGAAGACGCTCACCAGCGGCAGGACGTAGGCGTTGCCCGACCAATCGCAGTTGGCGTAGGGCGGGGGTCTGAAAGTCGGATAAGCCGATACCTCCGTCACGCCACGGTCAGTCGGCGTAGAGACACTCAGTTCAGAGGAGAGGAGAGGAAAGTCCAGGAGAACTTCGTGCCCGGTGCGCTTCCCCTCAGTCGTGAGACTCATTTCCCAGGTCAGGGCTGTTGCCCCACTTTTCCACCGATGAGCAACGGTGAACCTCGAGGGAGCTGAAGAAACCGTGGAAGTTGTCCCTGTGACCTCATTGCGGATCTGCAGGCCCACGGCGCCGCGAAGCCAGGAACGACGCTTTCCATTCACGATCGTCTCGAGGCGGTCCGGCAGACCAGTGGTCTTGTTTAGTCCGACAAAGAGGCGTTTGCCCTCAATAGATTTCATCGTGTCAGGGCTTCCCGTAGACGGACGGCTGATCAACGCAGTCATTAGAACAGCGAAGAATCTGGCTCGGTTCATCACTCACCCCACAGACCTTTGTTTAACCCGGTCGAGCAACACCGCTGCCAGAAGGATCGCGCCGCTGGCGACGTACTGGTAGAAGGTGGGGATGTTGAGCAGGTTCATCGCGTTCTGGACCGTTCCCATGATGAGAGCGCCGACTACCACGGCGAGGATGGTCCCCACGCCGCCGGTCAAGGATACACCGCCCAACACACACGCCGAGATGACTTGAAGCTCAAGTCCCTGAGCGGTGTTGGGCTGGCCGCTGGACATGCGTGAAGCGAGGACCACCCCGGCAAACCCCGCCATGAGGCCCTGAAGCGTAAAGATGATGATCTTGGTGCGTACCACCGCGATCCCCGCGAGCTTCGCTGCCTCGCGGTTCCCCCCGATGGCCAGGGCGTTGCGGCCGAAGATGGTCTTGTGCAGCAACAGGCCGAAAACGACGAAGCACCCGATCATGATCCACACCGGAGTCGGGACCCCCAGGAAGCTTGTGGTGCCCAGAGTGTAGAAGCCGTCCTCCTCGACGCCCACCGCTTTCCCGTCCGAGACGATGAAGGACAAGCCGCGGACAATCTGCATGGTTGCCAGGGTCGTGATGAGAGCGTTGATGCCGAGGCGCGCGATAACGACGCCGTTGACGAGGCCCACCAGGCCTCCTGCGAGGACCCCCGCGGCGACTCCCTCTATCACATTGTGGGTACGGTTCACCATCACAACGGCCAGCACACCCGACAACGCCACCACAGAGCCAACCGACAGATCGAAGTCACCCGAGGCGAGGCAGAACAACATCGTACAGGCGATGATGCCGACAGTGGCGACGGAAAGGCTAAGCCCCCTCATGTTCTCCCAACTGAGGAAGCTGCGCACGAAGACCGACACCAGGGCGAAGAGCACGAGGAACACCACCAGCATACCGGTGCTGTCCCAGAGGGATTTCAGGAACGCGCGCAACTCTCCTCTACCCGCCTCCTGCGAGCGATTCATCGGCACCTCTCAAGTTGGTTTGGTGTAACGACATGGGCCAGTGGAGTATTATCCGCTACACCACCCCGAAAGTATAGCATACGCCCAACGATACACACGTCTCTCTCGCGATCGGGGGGTCAGGCAAATGGGGGGTCAGATCTTCTTTTGTCAATGAACTCGTCGCCAACCCAGCTTTGGGGATTGATGCCATCGGGAACCGGACCCGGTTCCTCGACGGCCGGCAGGTCAGGGGCGATCAACGCAAGGCCGCGCGCGGTACTGCTGG
This sequence comes from Armatimonadota bacterium, assembly GCA_016199605.1. GTDB lineage: Bacteria > Armatimonadota > Abditibacteriia > CG2-30-59-28 > CG2-30-59-28 > JACQGJ01. The sequence goes on from JACQGJ010000257.1 coordinate 4,450, forward strand.
CATGTGCTTGCATCGAAGGGAACCTCGCGTGCTTGGAGCGCGGGGATGAGATAGCGGCTTTCGAACGTGGTGTACCGAGTCGCCGGCCTGCCGTCACTTGACGTGGCCGTCGCAATACAGGCGATTCGCGCCCTTTGTGTGCCAGGAGGAGCTGAAGTCAGCAACCACCACGTATCTCGAAGGTTCCGTGTTGAAGGGCGAGTCAATCGACTGCGCCGGCATGCCCGGAGTGAGGAGTTGCAGTCCGTAGTCGTAACTCGTTCCCTCCGTTTGCCATTTGGCGTCCAGGTCGCTGGGGCATCGAAACAACTCCTGGTTCTTGACATAGGGATTGAGCACGGTGACGATGCCCGGCGGTCCGTCCACCGACGGAGTGGAGTAAACAAGAGGCAGCAATCCGTCGGAGTCGTCCGTGTACATCTGAAGCGCCAGCCCAATCTGTCGCAGGTTGGACGAACACCGAGTCTTCCGCGCCTGCCCCCGAGCCCTGGAGAAGACGGGGAAGAGTATTGCTGCCAGGATCGCGATGATGGTGATCACGATCAGTAATTCGATGAGGGTGAAACCGCGGGTTCGAACACAAGGCTTCTTCATGGGTGATTTCTCTTCGTCTGTCTAATTTCCGGGAGCGAAGGCATTCATGAGTTCTCGAACGAGGGGCGCGATCTCCTGGCGCTGCTCCGGGGTGATGTTGGTCATGAAGTTCGTGAACCGTTCGACTATGCGAGGCGCCCACTGTGCCTTGCGGATTTGTTCGAGCCGGTCCGGGGGGATGTTTTTTATCATGGAGATCCCGGTCTGGAGCCATTGCTGGCGAGTCGCCGGATCCTGCTTCCAGAACATGTCCCAAGTTTGATTCCAGCCCTGCTCCATCCGTTGCGCCATTTGCTCCCGCGTCATCTCCTGCGGTTTCGTGACGAGGTAGGCCCGGCGCCATTTGAGATCGAGCGTCTGGCATACCTGCTCCAGCACTTTCTCGAGGTCCTCGTCGGTGACATTGATCGAAACCGGCTTGTCGACGCTTTCCTCGGTCACGAGGGGATAGCCGCTGGCATTCCACAACTCAAGTAGCGCCGCGGAGAGGTCCACTTGCTGCAGGCTGCCGGAGACCTTATCGTGGAACTCGGCCGCGCGCAGGAAACGGAGAGGATCGATGACGAATTTGTTCGGAACCTGTCCCCCCGGAGTGGCCGCTGCCCCTTGTCCCTGCTGGGCCGCTCCCCCGCCTCTGGCGCCGACCCCCTGGTCGAAGCCTCTCTGAAGAAGCTCTCTGCGCCGATCCTCCGGCATCTTCTGGAGACGCTCCCGCTGTCTGTTGCCGAGTAGCTCAAGCAGTTTGTCAACAGTTCGAGACGGTCGTTGATCCGCAGGCTTCTCAATCAGGTAGAAGCGCAGCCATCCTGCTCCACATTGATCGGCCATCTCGTTGAGGGCTTTCTCACCATCGGACTTGTCGGCTTTCAGTGTGATCTTTCCGGTCACGTCCCCGCCCACGTAGACGTCCCAGTGGGTCTGGGCGGCAATTTGTGCGAAAGCTTCCGCTGCCTCTGTGCCTTGCAGGTCAAAGGAGACCGCCGGGGGTTCCTCTGCCGCTCTTGCTCTGTGAGCAACCAGCGAAACCATGCCCGTCAGCAATGCGAGAACTACCGCCAATGATCTAAGGCTTGCGTGGCTCATTCGAATCACCTTATCCTTTCAACCTACGATGTCGTTCCACTCAGACGCATGTCCGATGTGGATGTTCAGACGAACAGGAATCTGCCCGTTACAGTCTCCACCCTTTGCGGTATTCCCGTCGAAGGTAACCTTTCGCTTTGGGGACGTTGGTGACGGTCTTGCCATTCCACCGGATCTTCTCGCCGGCTCGGAGAGCGACGTTTCCCAGCAGGGCCGTGATCGTCAGGGGACCGGCGTGGTCGAAGTTTCCGCTGGCTGGTTCTCCGCCTTTGCAGGCATCGATCCATTCCTTGTAGTGGCCGGGGGATCGTTTCAAGGTCTTCTTCGGCTCTGAATCGAGGAACTCCAACATGCGCTGCTGGGGGTAAATCGCCGGTCCGTCTCCGTAACATCCGGCAACGAGCACCCCCTTATCGCCGATATACATTTGGCCGTTGCTGCCCGTCGGCAAGGCCATCTTCTTCGCCTGCTCTTCGTCTTTCCGGACCCACTCGTCGAGTTCCGGGGGACGCGTCGGCAGTTTCCCGCCATCGTACCACACGGCTTTTACGGGAGGGAACGCGCCACGCGCGGGGAACTCGAAGGTGATGACGGACCACTTGGGAAATGTCTCGGAGTTGAGGCCCGGTGATTCCGCTTCCACGCTGCACGGTCCCTGCAATTGGAGCGCCCAGAAACCGGCGTCCATGATGTGGCACGCCATGTCACCGATGGCCCCGCAGCCAAAGTCCCACCAGCCTCGCCAACTGAAAGGATGATAGGCGGGATGATAGGGCCGCTCGGGCGCAACACCCAACCACACGTCCCAGTTCAGGTTGGCGGGGACGGGCGGCGAGTCAGCGGGCCGGTCAATTCCCTGCGCCCAGATGGGACGGTCAGTCCAGAAGTGGACTTCCTTAACCGTGCCGATGCCCCCCTGCCAGATCCATTCACAAAGCTTGCGCGTGTCCTCTCCCGCGTGTCCCTGGTTGCCCATCTGAGTTGCCACTTTGTAGTGCCGGGCTGCTTTGATGAGCCGCTGGGCCTCGTAAACGGAGTGCGTCAAGGGCTTCTGCACGTAGACGTGTTTTCCCAGCTCGATGGCGGCCATCGCCGCCGGGGCGTGAGTATGGTCCGGCGTGGAGACGGTGACCGCGTCGATGTTATGGTCTTCCTTCTCAAGCATGACGCGCCAATCATTGTAGCGCGCCGCGTTGGGGAAACGCTGAATCGCGCCGGCAGCCCGACCCTCGTCGACGTCACACAGGGCCACGATGTTCTCGCTTGACACGCCGCCGATGTCGCTCTCGCCTTTCCCCCCGCACCCAATACAGGCAACGTTCAGTTTTTCGTTCGGCGAGATATGTCTCGGCCCGCCCAGAACGTGCCGACGAATTACGGTCAACGCGACGGCTGTGCTTGCCGTGCTCGCGACAAACTGACGCCTTGTGATCTTCCTGCTGTTGTCTTCCATGGAACCACCTTTCCTGGATTGATACTGGCTTACCTGCCCGTTCGTCCTGGAGTTGGACTCCTGGACGAGACTATGAC
>JACQGJ010000274.1 GCA_016199605.1 Armatimonadota bacterium
ACGTGTGGGCGTATCGTTTCGAGAGACCGCAAGGCCCCGTCTGGGTGGTGTGGAACGAAGATGGGTCCCTGCATCTGCCGGGGAGACCCGCGACGAAAGTCTGGGTGCGGCTGCCCTGGCAGGCCGCCGGCGCTCAGATCACTGACACACCTACCTTACCCGGGCAATCTCTGCCCGAGAGGATCAGCCAGTCCACGAGGGAACACACCTTGAGTGTGGCCCTGGGCGCGACACCTGTGTTTATCGAGGAGGCCGGCGCCAAGTAAGCAGTGTCCAGGGGTAAGCTTTCGATCCCAATGAGCATGGCAATGATTTCGAATGGAGGAGAGAAATGGCCAAGAGTCAACAAAGATATTATGTCAAACCACCCAAACCGCCCAAACCCAAGGCGCCCGAGTCTGTGAAGATGGAGTTGGAGAGGAAAGCAGGCGAGTGACTCGAGTCGGTGCTGAAACCGAGGCACCTTGCGGCCCCACCCCAAGATGCATGCTTTAACTACGTTGTAGACCTCTACTTCTCCTGGCATGGCAATTGCTTATACTTCTGTTCGAAGTATGCCTGTCCAGGGCCCAACGCGATCTCTCCCTTCTTCGAAACGAAGTTTGCACGCCTGGAGTACGTTGGCGACAACCGTTTTGCGCTTTCCTACATGCGTCACACGGGAAAGTGGTGGGAGGTTCACCCACGGCTATCCATGGATGACTGTCTGGCAGCCGTCAGAGAGGACCCTTTGTTCTGGCCGTAGGAGCCACCACCGGAACGCCTGAGGAGCCTTACGCCTAAAGACAGTTCTGACGGATTAGGGAGGAATAGAACAGGACGCGGACATCTCCAGTCGGATAAGGTTTGCTCGCCCGGCAAAGTGCTGCGGCAGCGCACCCCGAGAGCACACCTCGCTTATGGTTTCACATCAGATTCCTCACTGTCTGAATGCCCTTCGGCGCTTCTCTCCGATTTCCGGCCGATGGCGGCAAATACCGACTGTGAGACGCGTTCGATAGTGAGAACCCCGCAAGGTCGGTCTGCGCACCCCTTCTCGTCCCAGAGAGAGGAGGCCTTCGCTGCCACAACAATGGTCCGGGGGTAACCCGGGCAGGGCTCACCAGCGAAGATGCGATCGAGTCTGCAGTTCGTTGACGCGCTTCATAAACGGATGATATACTGACTCACGATGTTAGCAGATCCAGGGCTTCCATCCCCGGAGTGATCGTATCCGGGAATGAGTGCGGGAACCCTTTCCGGAGAAGAGAATAAGGGAAGGGGAACACAGGTTGGGACGGACCCATCCGTCCGGACTTGGGCGGCGCTTCCCTCCCGCGAACCGAGCGACCGAATCCGGTCTGGGCCCGGTCAGTTCCGTTCGGAGCCGTTTGGACAGGATAGAACTCACCTGATGAACCAAAGAAAACGATGCCTGCGTACACAGCCGATGCCCCTTCCCAAGCTAACCCGTTTTAGCAGCACTACCTTCTTGCTCCTCGGTGTGTTCTTCGGAGCTTCGATCCCGTGTCTTGCCCAAGTGCCTCCCACCTACCTTTCGGCCGGAGACACCTTGGAAGTGGTTGTCTACCGCGAACCCGACCTCTCTCGGAACTACACCGTCAGTCCTGAAGGGAAAATCACCTTTCCGCTGGTTGGCGAGATCACAGCGCAGGGAATGGATGTCGAGCAGTTGACGGCGGAACTGACCCGCAAGTATTCCCGCTACTTCCGCAATCCCCAGATCGTCGTGAACTTCGGAAAGATGACCTGGAACAAAGTCTACGTGAGCGGGCAAGTGCATCACCCGGGGGCCTTCACCTGGTCGAAGGGCTTGAAGCTGACGGCCTATCTCGGGGCAGCGGGAGGAGTCACTCAGGGAGCCCGGCTGCAAGGGGCTGTCATCCGCCGGGAGGAAGGCGGCCAGGTCCGACGTATACCGGTTGATCTGAGGAAAGTCCTGTTGGACGGTGACTCGAGTCAGAACCTCGAGTTGCAGCCGGGCGACACGCTTTTCGTCCCCTACGGGTCCGACAAAGTATACCTGAGCGGCGAGGTTAAGAACCCCGGCGCCTACGACTATATTGACGGAATGCGGTTAGCGGAGGCCTTGGGACTGGCGGGAGGACCGCTTCACACCTCCGACCTCACCCAGGTCCGGATTACGCGACCTGGGAGCAGCGGATCCGAGACCATCACGGTCAATCTGGAAGAGGCGAACAAGCGGGGAGATCCATCGAAGGACCCTCCCCTGTCCCCGGGAGATGTGATATTTATCCCCGAAGCTCCCAAAGTGTACGTCGTGGGCGAAGTACAAAGGCCGGGCGCTTTTGACCATCAAGAAGGCTTTCGGGTTCGGCACTATGTAGCTCTCGCGGGCGGTCCGACAAATCTTGGCGAGACCCGGAAAGCCACTCTGACCACCATGCAGGACGGCTTGCCGGTTACGCGGACCTTTGATCTGCAAAGCGTGCTGGAGAACGCCGCGAGCGACCAGAACTTCGGTGTGAACGTCGGAGACTCCATTTATATCCCTCGGAAGACGGACCGCGTTTACGTTTCCGGTGAAGTCGTCAAGCCGGGCGACTATGAGACCCGTCAAGGGTTTCGGATCACCGACTATGTAGGACTTGCAGGCGGCGTGACAACCTATGCAAACTCGAGGGAGACACTGATCATCCGATCAATCAACGGGAAAAGCCAGCAAACGAAGGTTGATCTACTGAGACTGTTGAAGGGCCAAGACCCTGAGAAGAACATCGTTCTGGGTCCTGGAGATATGGTGGTGGTGTCGGGACGGTTCATTGCCCATCGCATCCAGGATTACGGACCAGTGGGTTCTATCGTCACATCGTTGGCCCTCCTGCTGAGGGTGTTCTTCTGAGAGTGTCTGTGAAAAGGAGCTTGGGGCGAGTTCATGCGCTCGGATACACGAGGATTACCTCCTGGGAGTTGATGAACCCACTTCGCCGGGATCGCTGCGATTTGCACTGAAGCCGACTGGCGATGGTATCCCGCGGTTACACCGCTTCGGCGATCCAACTTTCACCTTCCGGACGGCGGTCTCCCTGCAGAAGCGAGCGGAGATTATTGCGATCCCTCTGAGTGACAGGGCGGAGGACAACCGCACCGGTTAGATAGGTGAGCAGGGCCGCAGGAGCTGCAATCCAGAGCGCACGTCCCTCCAGGAAGTGTAGGGTAACTGCCATCAAACCGGAGAGTATGACCGGCTTGGTCAAGACCCGAATCAGGTTCAAGGGCCTCAATTCCCGGGAGACGACATAGTAGGCAAAGGTGCAGAAAACCGCCTCACCTGCGAGAGTGCCGAAGCAGGCCCCCCTGGCGCCGAGCGAAGGAATCATTACGAAGTCGGCCAGAGTGTTTACGACGACGCATGCGAAAAGACAGCGGGAAGCCCAAACTTGTCGCCCGATGGCGACAAGAGTGAAGACGAGGAGAGTGCTGGGGAGCATGGTCGCGATGGGGAAGCTCAGCCACCGAAGCAGTGACGCCGAAGCTGAAAATCTTGGACCCAGGACCAGGTGAGTGAGGGCTGGGGCTTCCATATAGACGAAAGTGGCCAAGGGAAGGCTGACAAGCAGGAACAGCTTGAGCATCTGCTCGTACAACGCGGAGAGGTTTTCGCGGGACCCAGTGGCTAACCTCGACATGACCGGGAAAAGAGCTCGCATGACGAGGGACGCAAGGGGAACCATCTGCTGGACGAGTCGGTACGCGCCGTTGTAGAGTCCTACCTCGGTGGGCGAACGGAAAGCGGCGAGAATGAAGGTGTCGATCCGAAAGTAAGCCTCCTTCAGGATGGTGGTAAGACCCACGGGAATCGATTCCCGTATCAGATAGAGCCACTCACCCACGTCCGGTACGAAGGAAGGGCGACAGAACCTGCGACAGGCCATCCAGAAACCCACTTGGGCTGCGAGGAAGCTGGTGAAAGCTGTGGCGCCGAAGATTCCTGGTATCCCCCAGTCGAGGCGAATGGCGAGAAGGGTTGCCAACAGCGTGGTGAGTCCGTTAAACGTGGTCAGGAAAGTCTGGAACTCCGTGCGTTCATAGGCCAGGAAAACGTTCTGGCTGAGCTCGACAGACAACTGGGCCATGCTCCAGGCAACAGCCAGGTAGAGACTGAGAGCGAAGCTTCCCGGCAAGTGCCAAATCCTGACTGCAAGGAGGCTCACCAGGAAGATGAAACCGCCAAGCAGAGATCGGGTGATGAGCGCGTGCCCAAGGAAGCGGGCGCCGCGTTCACGGTCGCGGGCGATCTCTCGAACAAGGATGATTCCCATCCCGCTGGAGGGGATGGACATGGCAAACTGCACCAGTCCGAGGATCAAGGAGTAATGCCCGAACCGGTGAACGCCCAGATAGCGGCTGATGCTGGCAATGAGAAGGAACGATACAGCCACCATCAACGCCCTTGAGCACAAGAGAAAGGCCAGATTGCGAAGGATTCGTTTGCCAGTGCCCACGTACCCCTCCGGGGAGGATTCCTGAGTATGGTCAGGTGTGACAAGTATAACACACAGGTGGAGCAAGCCTGAAAAAGAGGGAGAGACCGGTCCGAACCGGCGTCCAAATGATGATTGATCAGAAGCCTGACAACAGAGAGATTCTGTTTTCTGTCCTGCGCACTTTTTACAGACGTCGCCGCACCTTCTGGACCGTCTGTCTCACCATGTTCGCCCTCATCTGTGCGGCTGTCTATATCATCACGCCGAAGTACCAGGCCCAAGCCACCCTCTACGTTGCCTTGGAGCAGCCCACCGAATCGCTGTTCCCCGACCAAAAACCGCCAGGTTCGGGAGCAGTCTCCAGTCAGAACTCCACCGCCATTCTGAACTCTCTCATCAATGTTCTCCAGAGTAAGGGCATTGCCGGAGACATGGTCAGGCAGTTCCACCTCGATCGGGAACTCCCCCCAAAGAATCTCAGGGAGCGCATCCACCAGTTCGGCAAAGACGCCTTCACAGGGTGCCTTCGTGTTTGCGGCATCAAGAAGAAGAAGGATCTGTTTCTGGACGCAGTGGAGGATTTTCAGGACGACTGCGCGGCGGAAGTCAATGAAGGCACCGAGGTGATCGTACTCTCAGTCCAACATGAGGACGCGGAAACGGCTCGCGACATCTGCAATGCGATGGCCCAGGATTTCATGCGGACGGTGATCCGTCAGGGACAATCAGACTTCAAGGCCGACAGCGCCTCCTTTCACCTGCAACTGGAAGCAGCAAAGGCCCGGCTGATGGGATCGGACTCGGCCCTGCGTCAGTTCAAAGAGAAACAAGGCATTGTCGATCTGTCTTACGAGCAGCAGACGGCGGTGTCGCGTCTGGACAGCATGCTCAATGACCTCCGGTCTTCCGAAGCCTCGCTGAAACAGAACCAGGCTTCTCTTGACGTGAACCGGCAGCAATTAAAGTCGCAGCCCGTGCGGATCCTGACCTCCAAGACGATCGAGAACAACCCCCAGGTTCTGGCATTGAAGAACGTGCTGTCCGATCAGGAGAATCGATTAGCCGGGCTGCGGGTGGACTATACCGACGAACATCCGGATGTCGTCAAACTCGAGGAACAAATCAAGGACACTCAGGACCGCCTGCACTCGGAAGTATCTCGTCTCCTGACGAAGGAGAGCCACGATCTCAATCCTGAATACACAACGCTGTTGGACCGCGTCGCCAAGTCAGAGTCGGAAATCCTGGGGATGAAGGCGCGAACGGCCGCGCTGAGTCAGGGACTCGGTCGTTTCCAGAAACAGATCAAATCCCTCGCGGCGAAGGACCAGGTCCTCACACACCTGAAACGCGAGCAGGACCTCGCTGAATCCCTCTATCACATTCTGGACTTGAAGGCTCGACAATTCAAAGTCCTTCAGCATGTGAATATCCCGCCGGTTCGGTTGCGGATCGTTGACCAGGCGGTGGTTCCTGATTTCTTCAGCATTACCACACCTCCGATGCTGCTGGTGATCCCTCTTACTCCGATCATCAGCGTGCTGGTCGCTCTGTGCTTCATCTTTATGCTTGAGTATTTTGATACGAGTCTACGGTACCCGGCTGAGGTCGAACGTCTCCTGGGAGTTCCGGTAATCCAGTCCATTCCACGGCTCAGGTGAGGAGCTTCCCTGATTCGTACCGTTCCGGGCTTGCCGTGGTATCCGGAGCAAGACCATCATTTCAACGAGAATCACCCAATGAGCAAACCGATATTATTCGGCAGTAGGAAGAGCATGGCAAAGCGTTCTCTGGAGGTTGCCGAAGAGTGTTTCCGGTCGGTCCGCGATCGCTTGTACCTCGCACCGAGTGCGGAAAATCGCGGGCCACAAACGATGCTGCTGACCGGAGCGGGCGCGGGAGACGGCACCAGCACTGCGGCTGTCGGGTTAGCCAAGAGCTTGGCCGCGCTGAATGGGAAGAAGACGGTGTTGGTCGACGCCAATCTCTGGGCCCCCACGATCCATGATTCGCTCTCCCTCAATCGAATGCCCGGGCTAACGGATGTCCTGACGAACGCGAGCTCGACAACGGACGCGGTCCAGCTTTCGGGGTCGCTGTCAGTTCTGGCTGCGGGAAGTCACCATGCTGATCCAGTTGTCCCTTTGACTGGAATTCCTCTATCAGAACTGATTGAGGAACTGAAGGAGATCTTCGATTATCTCGTGATCGACTCCCCCCCCGTCCTTCACTGCGTGGGGGCTCAGATGCTGGCGCCCTACGTCGATTGCGTTCTGCTCGTCATCGAGTCGGACAAGACGCGGTTGCAGGCGGCGCAGAAGGCGCGAGACACAATCCAACGAGCGGGGGCCACGGTCTGCGGGGTCCTGCTAAACCGGTACTCGTCACACGTTCCAGGATGGTTGATGCGACCTGATGTCTAAGGGCTGCGGAGTTCGGCTGATCTCGGGGAGACATAAGCAATGAAAGCCCCACTGGGCCGAACGGGCGTCGTGCGCAGGAAGGCCGCCTCGGTGTAAAAGCCGTCTGTACCGGCACTGGTCACTCATCTGTATGATCCAGTGACGCGTCCGGCATTCCTTCCAGAGCCAGGCAAGTTCTCCATCTACGATCAGTTCGTTCTCAAGGGACACAGGGGAGAGAGCGAGGCACGCGGCATTTGGTGCTCTAATGCTGCATCAACCGGCGACTCTGTTGGGGTGGAAAAAGGGATACACGTGTTGTTGAGCCAAAGCGTTCCGGACTTTTTAGACTCTCTATAGGAGAGCCTCATACCTTGGACCTACGCGCCATGTGACTGGTCACGACCGCCATCGTTCTGGGGTTCGCCTCTCACTGTTATGAATCTGCGGAAAGGGATAGCCGCGAGCGATTGTCACCATCTGCAAAAATGAAGGCGGGACGCAAGTGGGTGTTGCGCCATTTCTTCAAATAAGGGGTCGCGTAGTGAGTGGAAACGGCGGGGGCTCGGGATGACAGGGCTGAGGAGCTTACCTGCTTATGCGGCAACGGCTTTCCACTGGGTCACTCAGGCAATGTGGCTGCCAGGAATCCCCATCCTGACGTATCATTCAATAGACGACGAAGGGGGCCCTGAATCGATCCGGATGGATTGCTTTTCCGCGCAAATGGAGTACTTGAAGGAGAATGGATTTCGATCCATCCCCTTGTCCGAACTAAGGAACCTGACCACGGAGGACCGATCGAGCGACCGTCTTTTTTGCGTGACCTTTGACGATGGCTACCAGAACCTCCTGGCTTCCGGAGTTCCTCTGTTGTGGGAACATGGCTTCCAGGCAACCGTGTTTGCCGTCTCCAATGGTTGGGGCGAGTTGGCTGGATGGGAACGTCAGCGCTCTTCGGCCGGGCATCGCTTGATGACCGAGCAGGAACTATGCGAGGTCTCCCAGGCGGGAATCGAGATCGGGGCCCATACATGCAGCCATCCTTTTTTGACTCGCATACACCTGGAATCTGTCAGGCGAGAGATACGAGCATCCAAAGACAAGCTGGAACAAATCCTTGGCAAACGGGTGCATCACTTCGCGTATCCGTATGGTGCCTGGGATCAGAGAATCCGGGATCTGTGCGCCGAGGCAGGCTTCGAAATGGCTTTCACCACCGAACAGAGGAAGGCTCGTGGGAACGAAGATCCGTGGGTTGTGCCTCGAGTCGGTGTCAACCGCATGCCCGTGGGGAACAGACGTCTGGCCCTCAACTCGTTACGCGCCTGCCTGTCCGGGACGGTTGGCTATTATGTGACACTGAGGCGTCTCGTCCGATTGAACTGTACCAAGCGTTGACCTACTGCCCTTTCCTTGAGGAAAGGGCGTGGAACGATTCGGTCTGGGCCCCGTTTGTGAGACTCGCCTATGTCAGTTCAAGTGCCAAGAGTGATGCACGTCTTGGGAGGAGAAGCCCAGTCGGGGATAGGGCTGCACGTTCTGTCCCTGCTGCGTTGTATGAAACTACAGGGAGTCGAGTCCCAAGCCGCCTTCCTTCAGGACAACAGTCTCCTTCGGAGGGCACGGGAAGAAGGTCTCCCCGTGATTGAAACGTACCGACGAAGTCGATACGATGTGGGCGTCATTCTCCGACTGGCAAGGCTGCTGAAACAGGAAAAGGTGGACCTCGTCCATACTCACGCGACGAGTGGAAGCTTCTATGGTCGATACGCCGCGCGTCTTGCCCGAGTGCCCGGCATTGTAACCACGGTCCATGCCTTCTCCTGGGAGGTCTTGCGCAATAACCGAAGGCTCAACTGGTTGACCTATCTATCTACCCATCACAGTTTGGCGGTCCATCGTCGCATCGATCGAGTCGTCGCTGTCTCTTCCGGTGTGAAGCAAGAGCTTGTGCGCAACGGTCTCTGCGAGGCGAAAATCAGCGTGATTCCATGTGGCTTGGATTGGAGGGAACTGAACGACGATTCGGCGGATAGGAGTGCTTTGAGGGCTTCGATGGGTTGTCCCGAAAAGACCTTCTTGGTTGGGTTGGTGGGCCGAATAGTGCGACTCAAGAATCCAGAGCTTTTCATCCACATCGGAGAGAGGTTGGTTCGAGAGGGGCACGACTCCTATTTCGTGCTCATCGGCGACGGACGATTGCGGGAGGAGTTGGAAGAGAAGGTTCGTTCCTCCGGATTCGCGCATCGCATTTTGTTTACCGGATGGCGACATGATGCCAAGCAGTTGATCAACGCTCTCGACGTGTTGGTGGTTTGTTCATCGACAGAAACCGGTCCTTTGAGCGCGATTGAAGCAATGGCCTGCGGAGTTCCCGTTGTGACATCTCCGGTAGGCATGATGCCGGACTTGATCGAATCGGGAGAAAATGGCTACATGGTCGATGCTCCCTCAGAAGAAGGTTTTGTGGCAGCGTTGAGAAACCTGGCCGAGCACCCCGAGATTTCTTCCAGAATGGGGGAGCTTGCCCGTGCAACAGTCAGAAAGGGGTTCGATTTGGACAAGACCTCACAGTCTTTGGCTGAGCTATACCGGGAGATCCTCCGCTCCAAGGCTATCGCTTAGAGGGAAGACACTTGGGCAGCGAAGGTGGTCTCCAAAGTGGGGGACCTTGACGCTTGGGAACAACTTTGGGCAGCGCTCTGGGATCTGCCCCAACAATCTTCGCTTTACACAACCCCATAGTGGGTCCGCACTTGGTGGGAGAATTTCGGAAGCAAGCGACGACTCCGAGTAATGTTCGCGACTGACGGGGGAAACTTGCAGCTCGTCGCGCTGTTGGTACTATCGAAGTACCGAGTGGCCCCCCTTGCTTTTCAGGTTGCCGAATTCCTCGGAGCTCGGTTGTTCGGAACCCTCCATTCGGGGGACGCGGATTTCCCCGAGCAGCCAACACAAGAGGCAATCACGCACCTGCTGGATCGATGGAGTATCGCCAACTCCTCCCTCATTTCCTGCCCACGGGAAACGGAAGAATACATTGCCAGGAGAATCCAATAGGAAGCAACCGTTGGGCCAGACGATGGGAACGACAAGTCCGTCTGTAACGAGGTGCAGAAAAATGATGCTCCTAATCGGGGATCAGGCTTCGTTGCACGTTCGGTTAGAATGTGATAGTTTCTACGTATGTCTGCAAAATCAAAGGTTAGACGCTGCACTCAGTGTGTTCTTCCTGAGCAGTATCCCGAAATCAGGTTTGACGAATACGGCGTATGCCACCTATGTCGGGCCTACAAGCCGCCACCCGTCAAGGGCGAAGCGGAGTTGAGGAAAATTGTCTCCTCGAAGAAGGGGCAGAAGTACGATTGTATCGTCGCTCTGAGCGGCGGGAGGGACAGTACGTTTGTCATCTGGTACGTCACAAAGGTACTGCAGTTGAGGACGATCGCGGCCACTTACGACAACGGCTTTCGTCATCCTCTCGCACTCGAGAACGCCCGCGAAGCGTGCCGCCGCACTGGCGCCGAATTGGCTGAAGTGCGGTCAAAGGACAACCTCAATGCGCGCATCGCGTCTGCTGCGGTGCAATCCGGCATCCCTTTCGGTCCGGGAGCCTGCCTCCACTTCTGCTGTTATCACTGTTACAACGGGGGATTGTCCTTCCTGTACACGATAGTCGACCAGTTCAAGATCCCTTTCATTTTCTGGGGAGACGCATACGTGGAACTCCAGTCGTTCTTGCCCGTTAAGAGAAAATTCATAGGGTACAAGAAGCCTTTTCAGCACCTGTTCTCATCGCGCTGGTTGAGTTTTCTCAAGATGTTACGACTCATCTCCGCCCAGCGGAACGAGTCGAGACCCCCCGGCAACTCGCCTTTCTCCCTGAAGTTCCCCAGACTGAAAGGCCCCTATACCCGGGAGCTGCATCTCTACGACTACATCGAATGGGACCGGAACAGAATCAAAACGGTGATCTCCGAAGAACTTGGGTGGCAGAAACCGCCTGAAACACTCTCGTCCTGGCGGTTCGATTGTCGGCTGCATGAATTGGTGAACTATTGCCACAAGAAAGCCGTCGGCTTCAACCACGGCATTGACGGTCTTGCCAACATGGTGCGTGCCGGCAAGATGACCCGGGACGAAGCCATGGACCTGATTGACCAGGGGTACGATTCTGACGAATGGACCGAAGAGGTTGATGATCTCGCGCGCAATAAGCTCAAGTTGACCGATTCCGACATCAGAACAATGAAATCTTGGTGAAGTTATGCTGCTCGATGGAAGTACAGGATGCTGCGGTGTGGATTGGGGGCCTCGTCCGGTCTCGCTCTATCGGGTCTTTACGCGAGCCACCCCTTACGTCTTACTGTTTATCATGGCGTATCCGATGCTCGCCCTCCTCGGCAGGATGGGACCGCCCGCCCGACTGCTGGCCGAGAGGCTTAACGAGGGATTCCGCAAGAGCATGGAGATGATCGAGCGCTCTCAAATCCTACCGAAGCAGAAATGCCTCATCAGTGGCAGGCTGTTTGTGCTCTCTCCCCCCCTTGCCGGGCTGTTTTTCAGGGCCTTTAACCTGGTCGTGCTGGTTCTGATGTGGGTTGCTACTGCTGCCGTTGCGGGTCTGGCCTGCACACTCGTACTGTGAGGGCCCCTATGCGTCGAAGTAAAGGACCGTTCCAATGGGCCTCAACGTAGCCCGAATACGAGAAGACTTCCCGTGTCTCTGCCAGGACGGAGCCGGGCGGGCCCCCGTTTATCTCGACAACGCATGCATGACTCTAAAACCGACGCAAGTGCTGGACGCTATGATGGAGTACTACACCAAGCATCCGTCCTGCCACAAAAGAGCGATGCACCGTTTCGGAGTGATGACTACAAAGAAATACGCGCGCGCGAGAAGTGTTGTTAAGGAGTATCTGAACGCCCCCAAAGATTCTGAGGTCGTCTTCACTCGGAACACGACTGAGAGTATCAACCTCGTGGCGAACTCCCTTGACTTGGCAGAAGGGAGTATCGTGCTGATCTCTGATGCCGAGCACAATTCGAACCTCCTTCCCTGGGTGTTCCTGTGTCAGAGAAGCGGACTGCTTCTCCGGACTTTCCCCGTCCGTCCCGACGGCCCTTTTGAGGGCCTGCAGGAATATCGCGAGTGGCTCGAGACCGGAAAGGTGAAACTGGTGAGCACGTTTCACACATCCAACGTGACGGGGGTCACGCTTCCGATCAGGGAAATGGTCTCCTTGGCTCACCATCACGGCGCCATGTTTTTCCTGGACGCAGCACAGGGGCTCCCTCACCAGCCGATTGACGTGCGTGCTCCGGACGCCGACTTCGTCGCCTTCTCGTTCCACAAGGCCTTTGGTCCCACGGGTATGGGGGCCCTGTACGGTAAGACGCGGCGACTCGTAGAGCTTCGGCCTTTCCTGGTGGGCGGCGACACCATTGAGGACGCGGATTACGGTTCCTGCACCTTGTCGCCCATCCCCGAGAGATTCGAGGCAGGTTTGCAGAATTACGCTGGCGTGATCGGTAGCGCTGCAGCGCTTGAGTATCTCGCGAACGTGGGCATCGCCAATGTCGAACGGCACGAACGCGAACTCAATGAGTTCATCACAGAAGAATTGGCGAAACTCCCAAAGGTCAGGATCTTGGGGCCGCCGGACGCGGCTTCGAGAAGCTCCATCCTCAGTTTCATTGTGGAGGGGCTGGATTCGGGCGAACTGTCCATTCTGCTGGACAAATCAGCGAACGTGATGACGCGCAGCGGTGTGCATTGTTGTCATGCCTGGTTTCACAAGTATGACCTGCCTCCATCTCTTCGCGTGTCACTGTCCATCTACAACACGCTTGATGAAGCGGAATTACTGGTGCGTACTCTGCACTCCATTGTCAAGCACTTTTGACCGGCTGCAAACGGATCGTCGCAGGCAAGACCTCGTCCCCCTTGAAACGCGGGTGGAGATCACTCGTTAAGAAATTGATATCAGAGCATCGATCCTCCGAGGGACTCGAAGCGCCGCCCCATAGATTCAGGAAATCGCAGTATGGAAAATCGGAAGATTCTCATCATCGGACTGGATGGGGCGACCTTGGACTTGATCCTGCCCTGGGCGAGGGAAGGCAAGCTCCCGACCCTTGCGAACCTCATGGACCGGGGCGTTTGGGGCAACTTGCGCTCCACGATTCACGCGCTCACGCCGCAGGCTTGGTCTTCCTTCATGACCGGCAAGAACGCGGGGAAGCATGGAGTCTTTGACTTCACGGAACTGAAGCCCGGCACCTACGAGATTCAGTTTATCAATGGCAGTCACCGGCAAGGGGAGTCTTTCTTTCAGATTTTGGGAAGGGCGGGATTCCCCGTGGGTGTCGTCAATGTGCCCTTTACTTATCCGCCCGAGAGGGTCAATGGGTTCATGATCGCCGGCTTTGATGCGCCGTCTTTGGATGACACCATCTCCTGGCCACCGGAGGTCATCAGGGAAGTTATGCAGGAGATTGGAGCCTACTACCACCGCGGCACTTTTCCGCTGGGCACCACGCCGGGCACCTTCAAGGTAACGAACATCGACCCGGTGATCCAGAACCGGACAGCAGTCGCGACTTACTTGATGCGGAAATATCCCTGGGATGTCTTCATGACCGTGTTCAATGAGACGGACCATGTCCAGCACTTCTTCTGGAAGGAGATGGAGGGGAAGGGACCGCTTGGGGACCGGTTTAAGGATGTGATCTTGCACACATACCAGAAAATCGATGAGGCGGTCGGGGCCTTGCTCACCCATGTCGGAAAGGACTGCACGGTGCTCATCATGTCCGACCACGGCGCCGGTCCGCTGAGGAAGACGGTATGTCTGAATCGGTGGCTTCGTGACATGGGGTATCTCAAGTACAAGTCCGAAGGCGCGGAGGGCGGCAGGGAACGAGGGCTCAAAGAGTTGCGGTATCGGCTTGTTCGGGGGCTGCGTCGAGCTTCCAAGCGGTATCTACCCAACTCAGTGAAGGCCCGACTCCGTCCGATGGTCTCTGACTTAGTCGAGAAGCGTGATACTTACTTGCTGTCAAACCAGGTGGACTGGTCCCAGACGCGAGCCTATGCCTTCGGGATCTATGGCAACATTTACCTTAACATTCAGGGACGGGACCGCGAAGGAATCGTGGCTCCGGGCGATGAGCAGGAAGCCTTGGTCCGAGAGATCACAGGCAAACTGATGGAGCTCAAAGACCCGGAAACGGGGGAACCCGTGGTTGAACGAGTGTACCGCAGGGAAGAGCTTTACAGCGGTCCCCACACGAGCAAGGCCGCGGATCTGATCGTGATGTTTGAAGACTACGCTTACTTCACCGAACAGAGCTTCCGTGATTCGGAATCTTCGCTTTTCGGGGATATGCTCATTCAGGACTGTTCCGACTATCCTTTGACCGGAATCCATCGGCTGGAGGGTCTGTTCATGGCGGCGGGGCCGGGAATCAAACGTGGGCTTAGAATCCCTGAGGCCAGCCTGCTGGATTTGGCGCCGACGATTCTGCATATCATGGGACTCCCCGTTCCTGAGGACATGGACGGATCCGTCCTTCGGTCCATCTTCGAAGAGGGCAGCGATCTGGAGAGGCGGCCTGTGATGTACGAGAAACCTTCGGCCACCGACGACGGTGATGATCGGTCGCTGCGACCTTACTCGGAAGAAGAATCCCAGGAGATGTACGACCACCTCAAAGGTCTGGGCTATGTGAGCTAATGTGAAAGCAGATAATCAATGAGCACGATGTCCGCTACGCAGTGCAATCCCTATGCTGGCAACGCTCGGCGTCTGGTGTGGCTCTACCTGCCCCTGATTGTCCTGGGCTGCACCTACGCCTATGGGTTTGCCGCATATCCCCCTTACGCAGTCATGGCCCTCGTTGGGTTGCTGGCTCTGGTGCCGGTCTTGCTGCGGACGGATCTTGTCGTTGTGAGTCTGTTCTTTCTAATCCTTATGGGGAGGCTGCAGTACATCGATGCCGGGGGGCAGTTAACCGTATCGAAAATCGTGGTGGCCTTGGTGGGGGTCATCTGGCTCGGCAAGATGATCATCACGCGCGATGGCAGTCCCTTACGTCAAGCAATGGCAAGCCCGGTTTCCATCTGTCTGTATCTATTTCTGATCGTCAGTTTCATCAGTTTCATAAACGTAACGCCGAAGGCTCTCACTTACTCTGTGAGGTATTACATGCGCGGTATATTCCTGCTGATGATGTACTGGCTGATGGTTCATTATATCCGAACTTCCACACGCTTCAAGCAAGCCATGGCCCTGATGGTGATCGCCGGAGTCCTGGTCTGTTTCATGGGTTTCTATGAAGTCAAGACACACAAGTCGATCGCAACGTTAGTCGGGCGGAATACGACCTTGATCTCTGGCGGGGACGCGGGACTTGAGACCTCAATCCGAACGGGTCCTACCGCCAATGTCACTGGCATCGACGTGCAGTCCGCGATGTCGAAAGCGACGGGGGCCCAATGGGCTCGTCCGATGACCACCTTCGTGGATTCCAACCACATGGCCCTTTCCCTCGTGGGAATCCTCGGGTACACGATCGCGCTCTTCCTGATTGCGGGATCGAAGAGGATGCGCGGTTGGTTGGCAATGGCCATGCTGGTCATGATCCCGAACATTCTCTGTACCGGATCGCGCACGGGGTTGGCTTGTATGCTCCTATTGATTCTGCTGCTAATTGCCATGTCCAAGCTGCGAGGCAAAATCCCGATCGGGATCACGTTCCTGGCTGTGGCTGCGTGCGTCATGCTGCTCTTTCCCGACACGATGAAGCAGTTCCGGAAGGGGGTCACGACCGATGATCCTCGCTCCGGACTCTGGCACATGGCGTTGTCCATGGTTAGGGAACACCCACTGGTCGGCGTGGGGCCCGGAAACTTCGTCTACAGGTATATGGAGTATCGATTACCCTACAAAGCGCCCAAGGCGTATATGGTCCGTTTCACTGCGGGATCTCGGTATATGACTGTCCTCGCAGAGAACGGGATATTCGGCTTGCTGGCCTGGCTGGCGTTGATGTTTTCCAGCATCTATGTCTTCTACCGTTACAGCCGATATGCTCCCACTCAGGAATGGCGAGACATCTCCAAGTGCCTGTTCGCAGTCACGATCTGCTACGCACTCATGGCAGTTGTGCACGACTTCCAGTACGACCAGAGCTTGTGGGAACTATTCGTATTTGCAACCGTCTTACCAGCCGTTACGGCCGAGGCTGAGAAGCTTCCCGAAGCCCAATCTTGATGGGACCATGAGGTGACAACAGAATGAAATCATTGCACAAATCACACGCCGTCAGGTTTGCCGCGCTGGCCATTGCAGCGCTCATGACTCTTGTGGGAGTATCGGAATTGGTGAAAGGAAGACTCCTGTCTGCAGAGGCGAGAGGTTCCGAGGGCCATTCATCAGTCGCTCTGCCAGTTCTAACCTCCTCCGGAAAGGCCTCTCCCTTCGGTCTGATGGGACTGGACCGTCCTGAGGAAGCGATGCCTTACATCAAGGATCTTGGATTTGGTTGGCTACGACTCGCACAAGTTGATTGGGGCCGCTTCGAACCGACTCCAGCGCAATACCAGTGGGGGATGGGAGATCGTTTTGTGGCCTTGGTCAAGCGGGAGGTTCCGCGTGTTCAACTCCTGGGTACCATTCGTGCCATTAACCCCTGGGCTGTTCCTCAGGAAAACCACGCAGAAATGCTTTCTCGCGCTGCCGGCAAACCCGAGAATCTTAAGGACTACTATCGCTTCGTATACCAGCTCGTTAAGCACTTTTCCCCTGACATCAACTACTGGCAGATCGAGAACGAGATGGAGACGCTACCGATGTGGAAAGATGACGCCGGGGCCTACCTTGAGCTTCTGAAAACAGGTTACCGGGCCGCGAAAGACGCCAACCCAAGTTGCGTCATAATCCTCGGCGGCTTCACCGACAGAACCATTAACATGCACCTCGGGAAAGTCCATCCTTCGGATGAGGTCGTCGGAGACTGGAGCCCCTTGACACAGAAACAACGCCTTGAAAGATCGGCCAAGTTTGCGCAAACGGTTCTCGACAAGGGAAGTGCCTACTTCGATATCGTTGATCTACACGCGTACGGGCCCTACACCGAGATCCCCGAGCTGGTTCAATGGCTCAAGAATGCCATGAAGCGCAATGGCTATCAGAAGCCGATTTGGGCGACAGAGATCAGCGGCCCCACGGAGAAGTATAGTGAACAGAGGCAGGCTGAGGAAGCAGTGAAGAGGACGATTCTCGCTCTCTCCGAAGGGGTGGAAAAGGTTTTCTGGTTTAGCCTCTTTGACGCGAACACGAAGCAGGAGAGATTCCGGAAGCTGGGTCTCACGACCCGGGATATGCGGAAGAAACCGGCATACTTTACGTACCGATATATGACCCACCACTTGGACGGCTGCCGTTTCGTTCAGAAACTGAAGGTGGGACCGGGGGTTCGGGCGTTCCTCTTTCGAAGCGTCAGCGAGGGGGAGAAAGGGGCCCCTGGAAGGAGGGTGGCCGTCCTGTGGAGTGATACTGGGGGCAGTGTGCAAATCCCTGTCATGGGTAAGAAAGTGACTGTTACAGACTCTGTGGGGAAAGTCCTTGAGACTGCCCCTGCAAACGCTACAAAGATAGCGCTCAAAGTAGGATCCAGCCCAATCTATGTCGAACAGAAATGACTCCTGGGGGAACCCCAGAACTGCCCCACATCCCCGATCAGTGTTGGACTTCCTACTGTTTTATTGCTCGTAATCTCGGCGCCGACAGTTCTGCAGGCAAACCTGATATCGGGGCAGGAGTTGACGCTACATGTTCGAACGTTTGTTGGGTGACAGGAAAGACAGCATCGGTTCACGTGCGACGGTTCTGTGCAGCGACCGCCACGACAGGTACAGCATTGCATTGGAGAGCGACCGCGTGCAGGTTTTCGAATGGGGAGGACGAAAAGTCCTGATTGAGACAGGAGAACGCAAGGTCACGCTGGACCTCGGCCCGAGACCGGTGTTTCTGGTGGAACTCTAAGCATGTACCGACACTCCGACTCTCTGACATATCGGCATTTACAGCCCGACGACGTCGGTCCCTGCTCCCGGTTGCTTTCCAGCATCTTCGGCTCCTCTGTCTCCGCAGAAGACCTTTTCTGGAAATCCTTCCAGAACCCCAACAACGCTTCGCACGCGTGGGTGGGGCTGAGTGACGGTGAGATCGTCGGTCTGCTGAACGTGATCCCCCGGCGAATCCAGGTCGGCTCCCATCGCGGCCTGGCTTTCGAGGCGACGGATGTCGTCGTGAAACCTCTCCATCGCGCTCAAGGGGTACTCGTCATCAAGGAGATGACTCGCCTGATGTCAGAGGAGGTCAGTAGCAGAGGCGACACTCTGTTGCTTTACGGTGTGCCTAACCGCTTGTTCTACCCCTACTCCAAGAAGTTCCTCCGTTACCAGTCTGTGATGGCGGTGCCCCAACTCGCGCTTGTTCTCAACCCGGCGGCGCCGCTGCTGCGGCGCATACCGGGGTCGAGGAAGCTGTGTCGCGGGTCGGGGTTGTGTCGCATACCGATTGCCCGCGCCGTCACCTTCGGCATGACCCGGAGAACCGACCTCGAGGTTGTCCACCTCAACCGGTTTGGCGCGGACTGTGACGCTCTATGGGAGGCATCAGCGGATCAGTTTGACATCATCATCCAACGGACCTCGGAGCAGCTCAACTGGCGTTTTGTTCAGCGTCCATCGAGAGAATACCGGATCGTGAGCGTTCGAGATTCGAGCGCCTTGAGAGGATATGCGGTACTCGGCTTCACCCAGGATGCCTCACTCCGCAAAGCATACGTCGCTGACTTCTTTACGGCGCCCAACGACCAACAGGCTGCCCGACTGCTGATTCGGAGCGCAGTTCTCATCTGCGCCCGTGGTGGTGCCGACGTGGTGACCTGTTGGGCTCAACCCGGCTCTCCCTTCTATGGGCTGTGGCGAAGAGGCGGTTTCTTGCCGAATCCCCAGTCCAGGCATTTAGTCACCCGTGCCTTTGACCTGGACGCAATACCGGGCGAAGCTGAGAGACTATTTCAGCCGCGTCGATGGTACGTTACCCACAGCGAGCATGACATTTATTAACTCGAGAATACAGGTTTGCAGGTATGGATCAATCAACCAAACGTCGCATGGTCATCATTGGAGTAGATGGGGCCACGTTCGATCTGATCAAGCCCTGGGTTGCGGAGGGCAAGCTGCCCACCTTTGCGCGCATGCTGCGGGAGGGCACTCATGCACCTTTGAGGTCCGTCATCAGTCAACGTAGTGCCGCCGCCTGGACCTCCTTCGCCACTGGCAAGAATCCCGGGAAGCATGGGATCTACGATTTCTGGCATCGGGTCCCCCACAGCTACGCGATTCGTTTCATCAACGGCAGCGCCCGGATCGGCAAGGCGGTTTGGGACTATGTCAGCGACGAGTGCGGGCGCGCCATCGTCATGAACGTCCCGATGACCTACCCGGCCAAGCCGGTGAACGGGATACTGATCTCCGGCATGGATGCCCCGGGAATCGACAGCGCAAGCTTCAGTTATCCCCCGGAGGCAATCGATGAATTGCTTAAGGCTAACGGCGGATACGTAATCGAGCCGGGAGTCACCAGTCTTTGCATCGCTGGGAAGTATGGCGAGGCGATTTCCGCTATGAAGCAGGCAGCGGAACTTCGCTATCTGGCTGCCAGGCACTTGATGGAGAATCACCCTTGGGACCTGTTCATCGTCGTCTTTAGGGAGACGGATCCCATTCAGCATACCTTCTGGAAGTTCATGGATTCCACCCACCCTGACCACGATCCTGAGTTGGCAGCGTTATACGGAGAAGCGATCTTCGAGGTTTACGATCAACTGGATCGTCTCATCGGACAACTCATTGACAAGGTTCCCTCCGGTGTGCCCGTTCTGGTTCTCTCGGATCATGGCTTCGGAATCAACCAGGGCGGGAATGAGCATTTGCCTGCGTGGCTGGAGGGCAGGGGCTTGATGCGATTCACAACCGCGGAGGCGGGGCGTCGTTTCGGACAATTTGGGGGCTTCCTGCAGACGCTGGTTGTGCACGGGATCT
Organism: Armatimonadota bacterium; assembly: GCA_016199605.1. Taxonomy (GTDB): domain Bacteria; phylum Armatimonadota; class Abditibacteriia; order CG2-30-59-28; family CG2-30-59-28; genus JACQGJ01. The sequence goes on from JACQGJ010000274.1 coordinate 19,974, forward strand.
CCGCCCTCTTTGACCAGGTCCATCGCCGGACGAGCCGAAAGACCAAAGAAAGGCTCAGTCGATGGTTCCCTCAGGTACGTGAAAAAGTGCAAGCGCATCTAACCCTTGGAGGCGTCGACTGGTCCACGACGCTTGCCTTCGCGGACGGAGCACGAGAGAACATCTGGATCAACCTGAAAGGACGCGAGCCGGAAGGCATCGTCGAGCCGGGCGAGGATTACGATGCGTTGGTATCCAGAATTGCCAAGGAACTTTTGGTGATGACAGATATCAAAACAGGAGAACCTGTTGTCGAAGCCGTTCACCGAGGGACTGAGGTCTATCATGGGGACTACCTGGACCAGGCCGCCGACCTGATTATTCAGTGGAAGGAGCATACCGTAATCTCCGGACTGGCGTCACCCGACGAGGATCCAAAGGGAAGGCGGAGTCACCGAAGAGTATGCTATCTGCCCGGGGAAGAGGCACGGCACATCAGCGGATATCATCGGTTGCACGGGATTCTCATCGCCGTGGGTGAAGGGATAAAACGTGGAACCCATGTTCCAGAAGCGGAGATCGTAGACATTGCTCCGACGATTCTGCACATGATGGGACTTGGGGTCCCGGAGGATATGGATGGGAGAATTCTCACGGAAATCCTTCTCGACGAAACGCAGGCCGTCACGGTGAGAAGGGGGACCAATGGAATCGCAGAGGCAGGCGCTGAGCCGGCCTTAACGCAAGGCGAGGAGGAGGTCTACTCGGAGGAAGATGCAGCGAAAATCGCTGAGCGTCTGAAGGGATTGGGATATCTGTAGCCTATTATGAGCAACCACGGAGATTCAGCCAACGGCAAGCGACGGCTGTTTGTATTTGGGATAGACGGGGCGACCTTCGACCTGATCAAACCTTGGGCCGCGGAGGGGAAGCTTCCTACGTTTGAGCGTCTCCTCGCGAGAGGCGCCCACGCTCCCGTTCGTTCGACTCCCAACCAACGTAGCGCGTCGGCCTGGGCCTCGCTCGTAACCGGCAAGAATCCCGGGAAACACGGCATCCTCGAGTTCTGGGATCGGTTGTCGAACTCCTACGAGATCCAGTTCACCAACGGAAGCTGGAGGGACGGGAAGTCTCTGTGGGAATTGATGAATGACACAGGTCGCCAGACGACAGTGATCAATGTGCCCATGACCTACCCGGCGCGTCCCTTGAACGGGGTGTTGATCGCTGGAATCGACTCCCCGGGAATCGACAGCGATGGTTTCTGCTATCCTCCCGGAGTGATCAAGGAGATACTGCAAAGGAATGGGAACTACATCCTGGAGCCCGGGGTCGCCACCCTTGCGCTCACGGGCCGCGAAGGAGAAGTCTGGGATCTCGTCCGAGAATGTACAGTTCTTCGCAAGAAGGCAGCGGATTACCTGATGGACAGTTGTCCGTGGGATTTTTTCATGGTTATCTATCGCGCAGCGGATGCCGTACAGCATTTTTTCTGGAAGCATATCGATCCGAAACACCCGCGGTATTGCAGAGAAGAGGCGGAGAAGTATGGAGATGTGATTCTGAAGCTTTACCAGCAACTGGACGAGCTTCTCGCCGACACCCTTCTCCAGATCGACGAGGATACGACGCTTGTGGTCGTGTCGGATCACGGCTTTGGACACAATCAGGGAGCTAATGCGCACTTGTACAACTGGTTGGAGGACCTGGGATTGATGGCGTTCCTGGACGAAAGTCACAGGGGAGGCTTCGGGAATCGGCTTCGGTCGATCTGCTTGCGGAGCCTTGCCGGAGTATATCGACAGATACAGCGACACACGGATCGGCGCATGAAAGAAAGGCTTTGGAGGCTGTTCCCGGGGCTCAGAAACAAAGTGCAATCCAAGCTCTGGTACGCGGAGATCGATTGGTCCAGAACCCGGGTCTACTCTGACATCGCCCGGGAAAGCCTGTGGGTGAATCTGAGGGGGCGTGAGCCGCGGGGGATCGTGGAGCCAGGTCAAGAATCTGAAGAGATCCTCAAGTTTGTGGAGGATCAACTGATGGCTTGCACCGATCCCCTGAGCGGGGAGAAAGTTGTGGAGCAGGTACATCGCAAGGAGGAACTGTACCACGGACCGTACGTCTGTCGAGCCCCGGACTTGAATATCGAATGGAGACCCGACGTTTACATCGGCGGTATGGTTTCGCCGGCGTGTCGATCACGAAGCGACCGCGACCGTTCCGGTGGATCGGTTGCACGAAAGCCAGCCGAGAAGTTCCTGATTACCTCAGGGCAACATCGACCTCACGGAATCTTCCTTGCCTATGGCAAGGACATCCAACCGGGGTGTCGTCAGAACGAACTCAACATTGTGGATGTGGCTCCCACGCTGCTTCATCTGATGGGGATCCCGATCCCAGATGATATGGATGGCATCGTCGCGACGGACATCGTCAGCCCGACGGCAGAATTGGGGCCGCCTCAGTACGTTCCTGCGAGTTCCTTTGACAGTCCCGGTGAGTCCTCCCACTACTCTGAGGATGAGTCTGGCGTGGTGGAAGACCGATTGCGAGGGTTGGGGTATCTGTAAAGGGATGGGACCTTCGGAACGTGTAGTCATGCTGTTCTCCAATTCGTTCGAGCCGTTCCAGGGCCGTTACCATCGGGTCTATAACGAAGCGAGGGTCCTGATCACTCACGGGTTTCATGTCACCCTGCTCGCCTGGGACCGTGGCTTGCACTGCAAGCCCATAGAAACAGTCGACGGGATTGAGGTTCGACGGTTTCGACTGAAAGCGGGTGAAAAGACCGGACCACGGTTGCTGCCAAAGCTATTGCTTTACTGGCTTTGGATCTTGCGGGACCTGGGGAGGGAACCGTGCGAAGTGCTGCACCTTCACAACATTGACGTGCTCCCCCTGGGTGTGTTCGTTAAGTGGACCCGCAAAGCCGTGGTCCTTCTCGATGTCTGCGAGCCGGATTACTACACGTTGTGGGACGACCGACTGACTCCCTTGGTAAGGATGATCGCCGCGATGGAACGAGGCCTGTCACGACGAGTGGACGCGGTGCTCGTCCACAATCGCTACCAAGTCCGCAAGTACAATGCCTGGGGCATCGGGACCCTTGAGCAAGTGGGGAGTTACCCCACCTCGTCCATGATCCAAGCCAAGCCGAGACCTGGGGGTGAAGAGGTTCGGACAATTACGTTCGGGACCGTTGGAACCTTCTTCCACAACTCCGGCGGTGAAGAAACGATAGCCGCCTTCGGTGAGTTGGCCTCCAGGCACGATCAAGTACGGCTCCTGCTCGCAGGTCGTGTCATGGAATACTACCGGGAACATTTTGAGGACCTCCTTCGTCCATTGGGTGACAGAGTCGAGGCAACCGGAGCGTTCGATTCGGCGAGGATTCCTGAGATGTACCAGAGAATTGACGTCTCGGTGATGGTTTGCAGACGGGATCGCTGGTACCGCAACATCACCCCAACCAAGTTCTTCGACTCGCTCGCCAACGGTGTACCGGTGATTGCCTCTGATATCGGAGGGTTGGGTGAGCTTATCTCTGAGATCGGATGCGGAATCGTTGTCGATGAGACAAGAACCTCCCAAATCGCCGGAGCTATGGAATATATGATTGAGCACCCCATTGAACGGGCGGCAATGGGAGAGCGGGCTCTGGCCGCAGCGCGAACGCAATACAACTTCGAGAAGTCGGGACAGCGTCTCCTCAAAGTTTACCGGTCCCTGACCGGCGTCAGCAGTAGTAGTTAGTCATATCTCATCGACAACCGCATCGCGATGACCTTAACGGGTGGTACCGAATAAATCATGGAAGAACTCCGAAGCAGTCACGTCACAGCAATACCGAGAGAGCGATATGAGGAGAATCGCGGCACACTCCAGCTTGCAGACCACGCGCTCCCGGTTTATAGGACCGAGGGTCTCTATGCACGATGGATCAAGCGGGCTTTCGACATCGCTGGGTCCCTTGTGCTGATTGTCCTGGTCAGCCCGGTTCTGCTGATCGTGGCCCTGGGTGTAAAGCTCACCTCGAAAGGTCCCGTGCTATTTCTCCAGGAGCGCGTCGGAAAAGGCGGAAGACTCTTCAGTTTCGTTAAATTCCGGTCGATGCATGTGAACCAGGAGGAGTTCCCGGTCAACGAGACAGTCAAGGACATGGCGGAGCACGGGCTACTGTTCAAGGTCGAAGACGATCCGCGTGTGACTCCCTTTGGCCGGATCATCCGCAAGACGTCGGTTGATGAATTGCCTCAGCTCTTCAATGTTCTCCTGGGAGATATGAGTTTTGTGGGTCCCCGACCGTTGGTTGATTTCATGTTCATCAGGCATCCCGAAGAGAAGGAAATCCGATGTCTGGTTCGTCCCGGGATCACGGGTTTCTGGCAAGTATTTGCCCGGTCTGACAGCACCGCGCTTCACCAGATGCTGGAATATGACGTGCGCTATGTAGAGAAAGTATCCTTGTGGACTGACCTGAAGCTGATGCTGCTGACCATCCCTGCAGTGATCTCGTGCCGCGGCGCGAAGTAGGTTGTCGGAGGATCACACGAGGGAATCCCTACCCAAGCTGCCGCGAACGAACTTGGTGTAACACCCCCATAGGACACGACGTCTCCCCCGGTGTGGTCACCCGACTTCTATGTTCGTTGGTCCGACCCTTCACGGCCGGTTGACCAAGTGCGCATCCTCAACCCTCCCAGATACCGCACCAAAGCCCAGAAGGCAGATAGATTGATTAGAGTTAGGAAGAAGGGCGTTGACAGCAGCTTGTGTCTCGCTGCACCTCGCCGGGATTCCAGGTATCCTGCCAGCGCGAACACATAAAACACCAACTGGGCGGCCACGACTGTGCGATAGAAGGGACCGGAGAGGGCGAGACTGGCTGAGCTGATCAGGAGCAAGACCCCGGACAGTCCAACAAGCCAGCGAGCGACTTTGCGCGACCAGACGTGAACAGCGAATATGGGATGTCGGGTGATGTTCAGGAACCTGCCCATGCGCCCCGCCATAGTGAATCCTCGCACGGTATTGCGGAAGTGCATCTTGAACTCAGCAGCCACGGCTTCGTGGGATTCCTCGACGAACACAGCTTCCGGATCGTAGAGTGTCCGGTATCCCGAGTTGACCACATGGAGCGACCACACCTGGTCGAATTCAAGCTCTCCAGGGAGAGGCAGGAACAAGTCTCGGCGAATGGCCGTCATCGCCCCCAGAGTGAAGGCGGTTGAATGGACCGAAGATTCCGCAAGACGGAGGGCGTTCTCGTACCGCCAATACAGGCCCTGCCCTCTCGAGATTTGGCTCTCTGCGGCGCGCAGCACCCGTCTTCCACTCACACAACCGACGGAGGTGTCCGCAAAGCCGCGGACGAGTTTCTTCAAGGACTCCTTCTCAAAGAACGAATTGGCGTCAGTGATCACGATGATGTCGCCCGTGCATTGGTTGACCGCGTGACTTAATCCGCCGATCTTGCCAAGCTGCTGTTCGTTCCTTTTCAACTCAACTCGCGGGGCAAACTCGCGGACGATCTCCTCCGTGCGGTCTGTTGATCTATCGGAGACAACAAGGATCTGGAGTCTGTCCGCGGGATAGTCGAGGCCGCAGCTATTCTCGAGCTTCTGTCGAATAACTCCCTCTTCATTGAACGCCGGGATCAGCAGGCTCAATGCGGGTTCTACGTCTTCCTGTCGGACAGGGCGAGTTTTGAGGCACCGCGCCAGGAGGAGCACGCACGGATACAGGAAGTAAGCATAGGCTATCAGAAAAAGGGACAGCCAGAACAGGACTACAAGGCAAGTCATCAACGGTAGATGGATCTCCCTGGAAGGGCAGGCTCGTGTTCAGAGGAGGCAAGAGACATAGGCAAAGTCAAGTCAGTTCATCGACGCGGAGGGGCCGTGTTCCTTAAGTGCAGGGTCTTCCAGCGTCCCATTGGCGTCGAGGGCGTCGATGAAAGAATAGACGAGATCGCGGTCAAACTGAATCCCGGCACAACGTTTCAATTCCAGCAAGGCCGTCGCCTGCGGCAGGGCTTTCCGGTAGGGGCGGTCCGCAGTCATCGCGTCGTAGGCGTCGGCGATGCCCAGGATGCGGTCGTGCAGAGAGATCTGCTCAGCGGTCAACCCCTCCGGGTATCCCGTCCCGTCCAGCCGTTCATGGTGATGGTGAGCACCAGTGATCAAGAGATCGAGACCGTCAACTCGCTTGAGGATATCGACGCCGATCATCACATGCTGCTTCATCCGGGTGAACTCGTCCATGGTGAGCCGGTCTGGCTTGTTCAGTATGCGTTCTTCGATGCCGATTTTTCCCACGTCGTGCATAAGCCCTTTGAAGCGGATCAGGGCGACCTCTTCGGGTGGCAAACCGAGTTGCTTGGCAATCAGCACCGAGTAAGCTGAAACATTCCCGCTGTGATCATGCGTGTAGTGGTCCTTTGCGTCAATGGCGCGGGCGAGAGCCGCTATGGTGTCCATCTCATATCTTCGCACCCGGTGCAGTATACGCTGGTATTCCATGGACGCGATCGAAGTTACCAGACCGACGAAAAGCAGAATCGCAGTACGGATGGACAGCATCTGTACCAACTCATCGGGGGAAGTAGCGATCAAGTTCGTCCTCAGGCACAACACAACCGCGTAACATGCGAGGCAAATGATCGTGCTGACGATGGCTCCACGAACTCGCCACCGATAGCCGGAAGCAACGATCGGGACGAAATAAAGGTTAACAAGAAGGTTCGCCATGTCCGGCATAAAGAAAAGCGCCACCGTCACGATCGTCACGCTGAGGACAAACACCCCAGTCATGCGATGTTCAGACATGCGAGTTTCCCTGGTCGTTACATCAGGGTTCCATAAAGCACCAAGGTGTTCTTCGTTCATATTAGGCAGACCTATCCATGGGCATCAGTCATGTGAAAGCACACCAAGCTGCCCCGGTTATGCCACAATCGAAGGCAAAATGCAGGCCTCACGCTGAATCCAAACGTTGTGCTTGCATCAACGCTGTCCAAACTTGTTCGTGATCTCCGAGGGAGTCGAGACACCGATCAACCCGATCAGCTTTAACTGAAGCTCGGTTTGCGAATGGGGGGGTATCCTAAGTCCCTCGCTGCTCGACCCAATCCCGGGCTCGAAGGAGTAAACTCCTTGCCTGGTGTCTACAGTTAAGATCACTTCCCCCGCAGAGACAGGCAGCACAACGACCAACGCCGTCTTGGTCACCGAGTCAAAAGACGCCACGAAAGGACTGTTCAAACGCAACGTCTGGCTTTGGGGCGCCTTCGGGATCGTGTCAGGATCCATGTAGTCCTGGGCCACGTGGCTCGCGGTGGGAATCACGATCCGGTCGCGCCACGGATTTCCCCGATCTTCACTGGCCGAGAACCCTATACCCGGATCGATGCGAGCACTCCACGGAAAGGAAAGCTCGGAATCCGTCTGGTTACTGAAGACATAGCGGATCATGAGAGCGTTGTCCCCCTTCCTCAAGGTCATGCTCCGGCGCAGTTTCAACCGCCCTCCCAGCAGAAGCTGACGCGCTTCCAGGGCCACTTGAGAGACGGATTGCTCCGTGACAACCAGATTCCAGTTCTCAAGCGAGGTCAGTCCAAACCGCTTTCCGCCCTCCACATAACCGCCAAGATCATGCCATTCTCTGGGGTCCTGATTGTCGAGCACCGCGTCTGGGTGCGGTTGGTGCAGGAGCGGGATCTCGGCTACTTTGAGTTGGACGATCCTCGCTCCCTGTCTCCAAATGATCGCTTCGATGACACCGTTGCTGAGACGGAATCCCCATTTCTTCAGAAAAACCCCAGCCTCAGCTTTACACGAGACCCCGCGCGGGTCTTGTCGAGGTGCAAGTCGCTGCAGCGCGTTCTGTCCACTCTTGGCAAGATCGGTCTCTCCACGCTCCAGGTGTCGTTTGACGAGCGCCTTCAGCGCGAGATAAAGGGGATTCGCCGTGGTCGGAGACGCGGGTGATACTCCGAGTGGATTGCCAGGTTTCGATGGGACTGGCTTGAGAACCGCACGCGAAAGAACCGGCTTCGCGACTGTGGCCGCTCGACCAGCAGGTTGGCGAGCCAGGGACGTGTTTGACGCCTCGCGAGGGGCCGAGACTCTGTCACCGGCGGCTCTCGTTTCAGAGTCCTCGTTTGGCAAACCCGTGGTAGAGTCTGTGCGAGCACCGGACCTGGGTACCGCAGGTTTGTCCGAGGTAGCTTTGAGCACAGTGAGAGTTCTCGTCGCCGACGCAACATGCCCTCCCTTGGAGGCTTCAATGGTGATACGGTTGATGCCAGGTAACGGGTAGACTTTTGCCTTGAACCTCCCCCGTGAGTCCGTGCTGATGGGTTGTCCCGCAACTCTCACTGTCGATCCGGGAGTGGCAACTCCTTCGACAGTCTGTCCCTCGTTGGACGCGGAAACCGTAGCAAAGTCCGACGGGTTCGTCCGGACCAGCAACACTGGTTCCTTCTGCGAGAGGGACTCGATCTCCTCCGCCACACGCGCTCTCAGTCGCAACAGTTTGTCCGGATCCCGAGTGAAGTGCGTCATGTCCTGCACGGCCAGTGAACAGAGCTCGCGGACTCGTGACCGGTCGAACGACTCGTCGGTTGACCCCAATCTCCTGGCGGCGTCGTGAATGGACCCGGCGAGAAGGTTGAGGTACTCCAGGTCCTCAAGACCCTCACGCAACAATTCGAGACGGAGAGAACTCACCGGCCCTTCCCGCGGTTTGACGCTTGAGGAAGCCGTGGCGCGGATAGTGGGATAAACCAGGAACTCGGAACCATTGCCTCCTTCCGTCATTGGCAAAGACCAGATATCCTGGGCCTGTCTGGTTTTCGTTGAGGCGCTCAAGCGTGAATTCAGAGAGACACAATCGAGGAACAAACCATCGATGTGGTAGAAGCAAGCCATCCACGGGAGAAGGCGGTGTTCGATCCCTTCCTCATCGATGAGGAGGTGAGGGAAACGGGAGCCACCGGTGAGCCGCCACCAGACTTCCCTTCCCGTTGTCTGGAGTTGTCGGGCAGTTCTCGCCTCGAACTCCTCAGGGCTTGGGGCCCACACGTCGACTCGGTCCAGGAGCCTGGCGAGGGGAGAAGAGAGAACCAGAACTCTGGCGCCTGGCAGCTTCGTCTTCATTCGTTCTATCGCGAGCTTCACCATCGATCGTCCCTCTTCCTGGGTTTCCCCGGGCAGGCAGAACGTCACGCGCCGATCAAGGTCCTTTGACTGCGACAACTGGCCGAGAAGCGCTACATTGGAATCGCGACTGATCTCGGAGAGACTTAAAGGAAAGTAGAGCCGCCGAAAGCGAGGATCCCTCAGGTACAGCCCTGCTTCAGGGGAGTCGATGGGCGCCGGAATCCCCGTGGGAATAAGTCTTCTGTTGGCGAGGAACAGGAAGTACTGGCCCATCAGACGCCTGTGGGGTTCACTCCCTACCTCGACCCCGTGACCGAAGCCGACTTCCTGCGGGGAGAGACCGCTGACGACCGGAAAGCTCGGGGGGGAGGGGAGGAGAAAAGGCCGCACGAGGAGACGTATTGGCAGTGTCTCAGCGACCTCGCCGCCTACTACCAAGTGTACGGCCCCACTGTAGGCTCCCGGCAGGACTTCCTCCGGCACCCTCACCGTCACCCAGAAGGGTTGGTTTCCATTCACTGCCTCGAGATCCACGGGCCGGGTGTGGGGGAGCAGGGGGTCCGGCCAGGAGAGTGGTTCTTCCAACCCGGAGGATCTCATGCGGATCGGTACGTGACCTACCTCGTAAATCTCGACGGAATCTCTGGAGATGAGGCCTTTGCCAGAGGCCTGGATGAAATCCATGACTTTGATCCGGACGGCTTTCACATCCACAGTTGGAGTCAAGACGATCTGGAACGATTCCCATTCATTGCGCGCGGAGGTCAAGCTGATCTCCCGAACCGGGCTTGCAGGCGCTTTCGTGTCACGGAATACTTTCACCGCAGTGGGTGCGGTCCAGAGAGTAATCTGGGAAGCAGGCAAGGAGCCGCCGAGTCCAATCAGGACCAGCATCAGCCAGGGCCGCCAGAAACGCAGTTGAATCACATTCACCTCGGAAAGTATCGTAATCCTACAAGTCGCCAAAGGCGTAAAACAGGATCCCCGCCACAACAAGCGCCACGGTTTCCGTTCGGAGGATGCGGGGCCCCAGCGAAACAGGCATATACCCATGGCTCTGCGCGATTCCCACCTCGTCAAAAGTGAGACCTCCTTCAGGCCCGACAAACAAGGCGGCGTTACCCAATCCCGGTGTACCCTCGGCGGCGCCGAGCGCTTCCCTCAGAGGAGTCATCGCGCCTTCATACAACAGTATCCGCAGAGATGCCTCTGGAACTGCGCCGACGGCCTCGGCGAAAGCCATCGCAGGAAGCACCGCCATGACTGAACCACGACCAGACTGTTCGGTAGCCTGTATGGAAATCTTTTGCCACCGCTCTCTCCTGGCAACAGATTCCGCGAGGCCCGCACGCGGGACCGATCTCTCGGTCATCACAGGGATCAGGTTTGACACGCCGAGTTCGGCGGACTTCTGGATGATGAGGTCCATTTTCCGGCCTTTCGGCATTCCCTGGAGGACCGTCAGTTCCAGCTTCGGATCCGTCTCGACGCATCGGGTGGCGTGAAAGCGTCCTGAGACCTCTTCGCGTGAAACGCTTTCTGCAATCACTTCATATTCCGTGCCGCGTTCATCGACGACCTCAAAGCTTTCTCCGGGTTTCAGGCGCAGCACTCGTGAGAGCCGCCTCGCTTGCTCTCCCCTGATGCGGAGGACGCGATCCGCTGACGGTGGCTCTGAGCCTCCGACTCCAGGGCTGTTGCCCTCAAGCTGATGGGAGGGAAGGTAGATGCGTGGCAAAGCCGACCCACTCCTCATCCTCAAGCATGGTGTGCAGCACGAATCCTGCTTCACCAAGAGCAGCAACCAGTTCACCCTTGTGTGATAGGGAAACGCCCGACCCGATAAAGAGCCCTTTCGGGACTAACAGCCGGTGGAGGTTGCCCAGCACACACAGGATTTGCGGTGTGGTCAGATTCGCTACCACGATGTCATAGCATCCCTTTTCCACGGTCTTGAGATCGCCCTGGATCACCTCAATCGGGTGAACGGTGCCGGAATCGAGACCAGCCGGTACCTCTGCGCCGAACGCTCCGCCCCTGTTCCGTTTGATGTTCTCCAAAGTGGCCTCGATCGCCAGAGGATCGTTGTCGATCGCTACAACATGGCCCGCGCCCAGCTTGGAGGCGGCAATCGAGAGCAGACCGCTTCCCGTTCCCAGGTCAATGATGGACTGCCCGGGTTTGACGTGCCGCTCCAGCAACTCAAGGCAGAAACGAGTCGTCGAGTGGTGTCCCGTGCCGAAAGCCATACCTGGATCCAAGACCAGGATGATGCGATTGTCGCTCCCGTTGAGCGAAGCCTCTGGGTCCTTCGAGTACCACGAAGGTTGGATCACAAACCGCGTGCCTACTTCGATGGGTGTGAAGAACAGCTTCCAGTTCTCCGCCCAGTCGACGGCCGCCATGCCCGTAGTTCTCAGGGAACCGGCCTCAAGACCTGCCAGGTGCTGAGAAGCCCCGTCCAAGCTTCTTTCGAGTGCGGAAAGCCCCGCGTCCCCGGTCGCATCCCGGGGAAAGTACCCAGACACGATGGAGCCTCCTTCGTCCTCCTCAATCACCGTGCCAGCGCACCCAGCCTCGATGAACAACTGAGAAACGACATCAACTGTCTCGGTGGCGACATGGACGGAGGCCTGGCGCCACGCCTCTGTTTGCCTCTTCTTCTGTGTGACCACACACCCCTCGGATGGTTGAAATTGCTGTTTCATTCTATGGGAACATTGCGGATTTGGCAAGGCGAATCGTCCCCCATGTCAACGCAATTTAGAAATGTCCGGTATTGTGCAAGATAGAAATGTCTGGTTTAGTCTTTTGGTAAGAACACAGCATGGAGGGGGCTGCCGGAGCGAAGCGTAGCGAGCGACGGCAGCCCCCTCCATGCGGGCGCTCGTCTCAAGGTTCCCCTTGGTCTCTGACCGTTGGCAAGGAGCTCTCAGCGGTGTCGCCGTGCGAAGCCCTCGGTACTTCGCACGCAGCGACACCGCCCCCCGCCCGAGGTACCGCGTGACTCTCCTTGCCAACGGTCCTCCCTGGCGTGGGAGGTCTTGGTCTTGAGAGAGTAAAGCCCCGACTCGTCGAAGTTCACCGACTCGCAATTGCGTCCCCTCCCTGCTGCACTCCGGCGCGTGCCGGCGTCCTCCGGGAAGGACGCCGCGCAGGCCGACGCCACGGATGATCTGCAGCCGGAGTCACCCCCGTGGCACGACG
>JACQGJ010000271.1 GCA_016199605.1 Armatimonadota bacterium
GAGAAAACGCGTGAGGCGCTGACAAGCCAGGGCTTCGGTGTGATTACCGAGATCGACGTGAAGAAGACGATGAAGGAAAAGCTCGATGAAGATTTTCGCCCCTACATCATCCTGGGCGCGTGCAATCCTTCTCTGGCTCATCGGGCCTTGTCTGTCGAGCCTGAGATTGGTTTACTTTTGCCGTGTAACGTGTGCGTGTGGGACAATGAGGATGGCACGAGTACCGTTGCTGCGATCGACGTCGAAGTCCTCTTCCAGATTGTGCAGCGACCTGAACTGATGGCGGTTGCAGAAGCGGTAAGCGCGAAGCTGCACAGAGTGATGGAGGCTCTCAAAGATTGAGCAGTTCATTCTGATTTGGAGTTCAAGGCTTTGACAAACCTCCGTAATGCCACTGGCGGCAATCGCCTTAGCTCCCGACATCGGCGGCGGCTTTCAGCGTGCCTCTTCGGACTCGCGGTCGGAGGGGTTGTTGCCTTCTGGTATTGCCAACCCGGCAGCACGACTCAACCAAGGATCGACAATGCCGAACGAGCCGAGGAACTGCTCAAGGCGAAGAAGGTTCTCGTCGTGGTGGCACATCCCGACGATGCTGAGTTCTACATGGCCGGAACTCTCAAGGCGTTGACCGAGCGCGGGGCGACAGTGTGGTTTGTCCAGACCTGCGCGGGTGACAAGGGATTGGGCCGGACGCTTGCGCCATCGGCAACGCGGTTGGCGGAACAGCGCGGTGCGGCGGCGGTCGAGGGGGTCCAAAAGGTTCTTCCGCTGGGGACACCGGACCGCACGGTGTCCCGTTGCAGAGACAGCCTGAGGAGGAAGTATCTCGCCCTGCTTCAGAGTTGGCGTCCTGACACCATCCTTGGTTTCGACCCACAGTTTCCGTTGCGAGATGAACATCCGGATCATGCGGAGGTTGCGTGTATTTTGATAGAGGCATCCCAGGCATACGGTTCCGGGTTGCGGTCGAGGCCGCCGGCGCTCTTCCTAACTGCGACCCGGCGGCCTGACTTGTGGGTGGACGTGACTCGATATCAGATCACTCGATCAGAGGCGATCGCCCAGCATCGCAGCCAGTTCCGCGGGTTGAGACTCTGGGTCGTTCAGTGGCAGATGCGGGCCATGGCTGCGGCGGAAGGGAAGAAGTCCGGCTTGAGCGCTGCGGAGACTTTTCGGGAAGTGAAGCTCGCATCTGGTCATGGGAGGTCCCCTTGAAGATTGTCCGGGATTGTTTCAAATGTTGTCTTCTGCTTTACGTCTTGGTGTTCGGGAGCCTTGGGGCAAGCATCGCCGACGTGTCGATCCTCGGAGGCAACGTCATTCCGAACGGTGGGTTCGAGGAGAGAACTGCCGAGGGGCTCCCTCTGGCTTGGACCTCACAGACCAATGGAGGCGATCTCGCGTCTGACACCGAGTACTTTGCCGAAGGTTCGCGGTCGGCTCGGATGACCCTCAGACAAGCGCCGGGCAGCGTGCAGTTGCTCTCAACTCCCGCCCCTGCCAACCCTGGTTACTATCTCGTCCGCTTCATGTTCAGGGTGGCCGGTCTCAGCAAGAGCCAAGCTTATGAAGGTGGCCAGGCCGACGTGCAGATTTCCTGGCTGGGAGAAGGCGGCAAGGTGCTGAGCAAAGACTACGTCGCATGGTCCTACTTCCCTATGGAGTGGAGCTACCGTGATCGGTTCTATACCGCGCCTCCCGAGACCACCGCGGTCCGCCTGGCGTTGGGAATCGGCGGCAACCCTCCGGTGCAAATCCCCTCGGCGGCCTGGTTTGATGATGTCGCCGTTTGTCCGTACCATCCCCCCACCGGGATCGGTGAGAAGGTCACGAAGGAATGGTCTGTGACCGCGGGGCAGGAGTTGCTCAAGGTGCCGGACGCCCCGGCCTGGTTCTACCTCTCGGGTAAGGAAGGCAGTGAATCCACGCAAGCCGAACGCGTGCGGGATGGGGACGCATTTCTCGGCTGGTCGCTGCACGCAAAGCCCGGCGTTCCCAACGGCATCGTCTTCCATTCGCCCTACACCGTCGAACAACCGCCGGGGCTCTACCGGGTCTACTATCGACTCAAAGCGCCTCGCACGCCTCCACCCAAGCCCGAGGAGGCGATCGTCAGTGTGGACGTGGACTCGAGTGACTGCGGCCCCCGCGGCGCTCGCAGTCTGCGGCAGGGCGACTTCGCAACTCCTGGTCAGTACGAGGAGGTCTGGTTCGACGTGGTGAAGCGCACCAGTGGGTGGCTCTCGTTTCGCGTGTGGACTCCGGGTGGTCAGGCAGAATACTGGCTCGATCACGTTCGCGTGGTGCAGCTTCGACGGTTTACCGATCCCGACTTGCTTGCGTGGTATCCGGGTGTCGCCGGATCGCTGGGGCCAAAGCCAAGTCTCGAACGGGCAATCCAACCGCGTCTCCTTCTGGTGAAAGGGCTGCTGGGGGACACCTATCGGGTGGAGGAGGCAGCATTGAGGTGGACGGGGTGCCAGATCACCGTGGTCCCTTATGCTCTCGGACAGGGCGGGCCTTCGGTGACGGGTTACCCCTTGCTCTGGAAGGACCTGAGGAAGTATGATGCCGTGGTGTTTGCCAACGCGAGCGTCGCGTCGCTCGGTCCTGAACAACGATTTCAGTTGGTGGAGTTTGTTCGCAACGGCGGAGGTCTCTTCCTGCTGGGAGGCAAAGCGGCATACGGCAACGGGGGATTGCGCGGATCCTTCCTTGAGGGCGCACTGCCGATCCAGGTGACCGAAGATCGATTTGACCTGCAGACTGTCTCTGGCAATCTGGTGAAGACCAGCGCCGTTGCCGTCGGCAACCCGAAACGGCAGGGCGACTTGATCTGCCCTGCTGTTCACCGGACGAAGCTCAAGAGTGGAGCCACCGCCTCTCTTACCGTTGGCAAGTCGCCGGCGCTTGCCTCAGCCTCCTTTGGCAAAGGACGCGTCGCATGTTTCACAGGTGCGCCTTACGGGGAATCCGCTGAGGGCAAGACGCTGTTCTCGGAGTGGAAGGATTGGCCGCTGCTAATGAGGAACGTGCTTCAGTGGGTGGCTGGGAGGTAATCCTAAACAGGACAAGGAATCGAATGACACCTAAACAACGAGTCTTAGCTGCACTGCAACATGAGGAGGCGGACCGAGTCCCAACCGGGGAGTTCGCCACGGACTATTCGGTCATCGATCAGGCGCTTGGCCGAAGGAGCTACTGGCGCGGCAAACGCCGGTATTACGAAGCGCTGTGGGACGGTCGGAGGGATGAAGTCGTGGATACGATGAAGCGCGACATCGTGGACTTCACCCTCGCGCTGGATATCGACATGGTCCCGGTCAACCTCGTGCCTCACAAGGACTATCCCTTCCGAAAGCCAAAGCAAATCGATGACGACACCTGGGAAGACGAACGGGGAAACATCCTGAAGTACTCATACGAAACCGAGGATATCGGCCTGCACAAGAGCGGAGACAAGCCTGTTTCTGATACTGGCTTTGAATTGCCGCCCGAGGTAGATGAGTCGGAGTTCGAGCTGGTCCGTTACGTCGTGGAGAAGCTCGGCGACACGCATTTCGTCTTCTGCCGCCCCGGGCGTTTTGGCGGGTTGGGCTACATCTCCGGTTGGAGTGAAGAGATGTTCGTCGAAATGGCCGAAGACCCTGAGGGAGTCGGCGAGCGCTACCTCGCAGGAGCCGAAAGTCTGCGCGCCATGATCGAGCCTTTTGCCGACGCGGGAATTGACGGTGCAGCCATCGGAGCCGACTACGGATACAATTCCGGGCCGTTCGTATCGCCGCAGGCTTTTGCGAAAGTCTATGCGCCGGCAATGAAACGGCAGTGCGAGATCGTGCACGAGGTCAACCTGCCCTGCCTGTTCCACTCGTGCGGCAATAACCGGTTGATCCTCGATCAAATGGTCGATGCCGGCATGGATGCGTACCAGTCGATTCAGCCCATCGAGCGTATCCATGAGATCAAGCAGCTCTATGGCGACCGTCTCACGTTGTGGGGCGGCGTGTCATCGGACACCCTCTGCCGCGGAACTCCGGAGGAAATGCGGCATCAGACGCTGTTCACCCTGAAGCACTGCGCGCCGGGTGGCGGGCTGATTCTCGGCGCCAGTCACAGCATCATGGTCAAAACTCCGCTGGCGAACTACCGGTCAATGCTCGACACGCTTCGGCAGCGAGGCGATTACCCAATCAACATACCCGAGGCGATCCCCGAGCCTGCTTGGGCAGGCGGGTAGTCTTGAGCCGGTCACCGTTGTCATTACGCAATACTATACTCGTCACCGTTGAAAACACGCCCTTCGTCTGAAGTGATTTTCGACGGTGGCGAGGATACATCCACTGAAAGGACACACCGAATGAAGGCAACAAACAAAGTACGCGTCGGAGTCGTCGGACTTGGCATGGGACGCTGGCACCTGCAGAATTACGCTCAGTCCAGCAACACTCAGGTGGTCGCTCTCTGCGACATTGACAAGGAACGGCTGGAAGCAGCGAAGCAGGAGTATGGCGTTGAGCGTGTGTTCACCGACTTCAGGAAACTGGTGGCCATGGACGAGTTGGACGCCATCACAGTCGCGACCCCCAACTGCCTGCACGCGCCCATCACCATCGCCGCGCTGAAAGCTGGCAAGCATGTGCTGGTCGAGAAGCCGATGGCCATGAGCGCCGCTGAGGCCGAGACGATGGTGAAGGAAGCGAAGTCCGCGAAGCGGAACCTGATGATGCACTTCAATTACCGCTTCACCCCCGAGCACTTCTGGCTCAAACGACAGATCGAGTCGGGAGAGATGGGTGAGATTTACTTCGGCAAAGCCTTCTACAAGCGCCGTCGCGGAATTCCCGCCCTGGGCAGTTGGTTCACACAGAAAAAGATGGCTGGAGGCGGCGCGCTGTACGACATCGGCGTACACATTTTGGACCTTGCTCTGTGGTTGATGGACTATCCAAAGGTCAAGCAGGTGCGTGGTGTTTCATACTCCAAGTTTGGTCCGGAAATGGCAAAGCAGGCGGGGAAGAAGTTCGACGTGGATGATCTCAGCTCAGGGTTTATCGAGTTCCAGGACGGAGCCGCTCTGTTCCTCGAAGCAAGCTGGGCATCGAACGTGATTACCGACGAAGTCTACACCGAACTCTACGGAACGAAAGGCGGATTGACCACGCAGGGCGGCACCAAATTCTTCCATGAAGCCAACGGCGCCCAGCTCGACAGCACGCCGTCGCGCCTCGCCCCCGTGGAGAATCCGCAGCAGCATTTTGTGGACTGCATTCTCGAAGGCAAACCACCGATCTGTCCGGGAGAGCACGGGCTGGCAGTGCAGAGGATACTGGACGCAATCTATGCTTCAGCGAAGAAATAGACACTGCTCGACTCAAAAGGTGTTCGCGGAGGCAGCCTTCCGACGCGACTCGCCGGACCACGAAACGAGGTTATGCGATGCCATTTGAAAAACGAGCCCTTACACCATTCATTGTGCTGGTCGCTTCAATCTGTTCATTGTCGGTGGCACGTGCCCAACAAACCTGGACCATCGAAGCCGAATCGCCCAGCGTCGGTCGTGACAAGGCGGTCACGGTCGCGGACGATGCGGCTGCGTCGGGGGGCAAGGTGCTCATGGTTCCTTCCACTGGCGTCCCGCAATGGAACGTCGCCTACGTCGGTTTCCCGGAGGGCACGACAACAGGAAGATACCGGATCACCCTCCGTGTGAAAATGGACAATGCCGCGGACGTCGGTAAAGGCTGGCGGATCGATGTCCGCGACGACGCCCGACTCTTGGCCTACTCGGTGATATACGGAACGCATGTCAAGGGACCTGGATACCACGACTTCTCCTTCAATTGCGACTACACCAATCCACAGCGCCGTCCGGCGCTCTACATGCGCTGGACCGGCAACGACGGCAAGCCAGCCCTGACATGGGACTCCTGCACATTCACACGTGTGGACGATCTGCCTCCGGTTCGCATCACTCGTGTGTGGCCCGATCGCATCCGGTACAAACCCGGTGAGAACGGGACTGTGGCCGTGGCGGTTGAGAATCTGAGCACCGCTACTCAGACTTGCGAAGTGCGCGTGACCCTCCAGCATGATCTCGACGAACCCAAGTCTCTCGGCACCCCGAAGCTGACCGTCGATCCGGGGAAGACTGCGGAAGTACAGATTCCACTTCGCCATGATGGTGGGTTGTTCGGCTACGGCTTGAAAGCGGTCGCACTGGTGGAGGGAAAGGAAGTGGACGCTGCCGAGGAATACTTCTGTGTCCACTCCAATCCCTGGGCGGTTGCCACAGGCGCCCACGATGAGGAGTGGGCGGAATACACGACGCCCTGGTGGGCAGTGTTCTACACCATCGGTCAAGGCGATCCTGCCATTGATGCTGCCGTGCTGGCCGCCCGTAAAGACTACACGACTTGCACGGAGTTCTTCTCCTGGTCTCCCGGCGAGTGCTTCTACATGAACCCGAAGGAGCCGTTCTGGATACGAGGGAACGGCGGCGATCTGTTGCGAAGCAAACGTGAGTTGCAGCGCGAGGTGGCCGGACTGAAAAGCCACGGCATCGGCTGCATCACGTACATTGCCTATCAAGCAATGGGCGAGCACACTCTTGAGTTGGTTCAGCAAAAGCCCGAATGGTTTGCTTACTCTCCCGACACTGGCGACCACCTCGAGTTCTACAACGTGAATGAGTTGGAGAAGCGCAAGGAGTTCTGGAAGAAGTTCGATTGGGAAAAGTACAAGTCCGACGGCGATTCCACGTCGCCCGGCTGGCAGAACACCCCGGAATCTGCGAAAAAATACGAGGAGTTCTGGAAGGGACCTTCCGAGGAGTGCCGGAAGCTGAGCATCATCGGTTACTTCGTCCCCAACTACAAGCTGCCCGAGGTCGTTGATTACTGCGCGGACCAGGCGATTGCCTCGGCGAAGATGTTTGGCTGGGATGGCCTGCGATGGGACTGCGGTCACCTGAACACTGGCCCGATTTGGGGTTCGTTCAAGCCGTTTGTAGATTTCAGCGGAAAACCCCTCGCGCCGACTCCCGCGGAGATGGTGCCCCAAACCATCGCCAACCTGAAAAGACTAAAGACCCGAATTCACAAACAGCTTCCCGACTTCGCCATCGGCACCAATTACGGATCGTGGATGGAGACCCACACATATCCCAAGATGACGGAAGAGCTATGTCGTGACGGGGGATGGCTCCTCGACGAGTTCTCCTACGGCTACAACGCGGCGACCAGTCCGTACCATTGGTGGGACAAGTACTATGCGATCATGGCGGACGAAGGCGAGCACGTCACCAGCCTCGGCGGCCACTACAATCCCTTTGCATTCAACCGCAACGGTGGGACCTATCCGGTTGACCGCCTGTACGAAACGATCTTCCGCATCGCCGGGCACGGACATCCCAATTCGATCTACTACAACTCCCGCACCCCTGCGGGAAACTTCGCACAGTTCTGCGTGCGGTTCGGTCGCTTCGTCTTCGACCCCGCAATCCGCCGCGTTGATAAACCGGAGGAGATCATCACCGTCCAATCCGCAGCGACTCTCTGGTGGAACAAGACCGTCGGTCGCCTCAAAGATGGCAACTCCGAGTATCAGATTGTTCACCTCATCAACCCACCTGTCGCCGCCGAAGTCGAGACCGACCCCATGAGCCGGCTGAACCCTCCGGTCGCCTATCCGTCTGTTTCCATCAAACTTCCTGCCGGGAAGTCCAAAACAAAGGCGTGGGCGCTGACCGCCGAGTCCTGGAAGACCGGCGACACGCCGAAGACACAAGCAGTGTCATTGGACGTGAAGATAGAAGGCGCGAGGGCCACAGTGATTGTACCGGAGGTGTTGTATTGGAAGATGGTTGTGTGGAGGGTGGAGTAGATATCAGAAGTGAGGCGTTTCCAGTATCCATGTCTGCGGACCGACAGCCAGGAAGGTTGACATCCGTAACCACGCCATAGTGTTTTTGCGTCCGAAGGGTGTGTTGCATTGAAGTCCGTTGATGCCATCTGTTCTGCCTGATGTGGAGGCTTGCAGTGCATGAGTTACTGTCGGGGGCGGTCTCTCTTACTCGTTGTGCCAGTCTGCCGGCGAGGTATGTCGGTATATTATCCCCAGGAAAGAGGAGCCTGTGTCTCAATTGACTGAGGCGCGGGCTTTTTTGTTGACCAAAGGAGGAAGGATCGATGCCAGAAGGCAAAGTTTGTGGCTCCAACGTGCCCCATCAATATGAAATGGCAGAAATTCTAATACCGCTGGTGGACCGGGGCCCAGAGATTGACGGAGACCTGTCACAGGATGTCTGGCAGCAGGCTCCGTGGCAGGGCGGCTTTACCGTCGTGGGTGACCCGGAGAAGACAGAGACAGAAGCCCTCCCGCAGACATCGTTCTCCATGGTTCACGACGGCAGAAACCTCTATATCGCTGTAGAGGCGGAAGAACCCCATCTGAGCCAAGTCAGGGCAATCGCGGCCGATGACCCGCAGGTCGGCTCGGCAATCTTCGGCCAGGACCTCTTTGAGTTTTTCATCGACGCGGAAGCCCTTGACCAGTCCTGCGCCCAGATAGCTTTCAACAGCCGTGGCGCGCTGGTGGACCTCTGGCTTCGGGGAGTAAGCGCCGCCTTCGGGGCGACCGAGGTGTTCCATGACTGGGACTCCAAAGCCCGGATTTCAACCGGCGCCGGCGCCGGCTTCTGGTGGGCACAGCTTTGTCTGCCGCTGGATAGGCTGAAGTTCTCTCCAAAATCGGACACATGGAAGTTCAACATCGTCCGCACGCGGGTGGTGGAAGGGACGGACGGCAAGACAGAGCAATCCATTTCCAGTTTTGCGCCCCATCCGGGCGGGAATTACTATAACCCTCAGTCCCTCCAGCGCGTCCGGGTTGAGAACCTGGATTTCAGCAGGTTCCTCTGGAACGCGGAGCCGACCGGCTCCTTTGCCATTTCCGGCAAGGGCAAGGGATTAATGCTACGCCAGCCGCTGCGCATCTCCAATCTTTCGCCGCAGGGCCGCTGCGTGGAGATACGCTGCACCCTGGAGGTGAACGATACGCCGGAAGGCCGGGCCTGGACGATACGCCGGGACTTCGCTCCCAACGAGAAGAGGGAAGAGATGCTGGAGATGCCGGTATCTTCCGAATACTTCGGCAACATAAACATCGCCCTGACCGACACGTCCCTGTCCGAGCAGGTATTCAGCCAGGTTTACTACCTGGAACGCGAGGAGCTTTCATGGAAGGAGCACCGGGTTTTACAGGGCGACGGCAAGGGCGAATACGTGTGCCATCCGGCAAAATTTCAGTTCCTGCCCCTCTTCCGTGGCATAGTAGTTTTCCCCTTTGGACTGGCTGAAATGGACAACGGCGAGATTGTTTTTGCCGGCTGCGCGCAGGATAGCCTCTCGAATTCTCAGCAGGCGGTGGTCGCATTCACTCGCGACCGTGGAGCGACCTGGAGCGATTACGAGCCGGTTGAAGGATGCAATGACAGGCCGATGATGCTTACATATCTGGGTAACGGCAACCTGACATTTCTTACCGACAAGCGATATTTCAGCCACGACTACGGCCGGACCTGGCCGGAGCGGGTTCCCGTTCAGCCGGCGCCAAACGGGCTAGGCTTCTGGTGCGAGGGCAACGCTATGGTGGACAGAACCCCTTCGGGAACCGTTGCTCGCATCGCCGAAATCGGGTTCAACTACCGCGAGGGCTTCTGGCCGGAGGAGCCGTGCGACGCATTTATCCGCTGGTCGGAAGATGGCGGCCGCACCTGGATGGATGAAAGCAAACCGGAAGCCTGGCTCTGGCAAGCCGAGCATAATGGCAAGACGTACACCCGCAGTGTTTGCGAAGGCGCGCTTGTTCGCGCGGCAAACGGGTGGCTGGTAGCAGCCCTTCGTACCGATCTGCACCCCCGCTATTTAGACATTCCATCAGGCAACGACAACCTTTGCGGCACCGCCGTCTCCATCTCCAAAGACGAAGGCAAAACCTGGTCGCCCTTGCAGGTACTCTTTGCGGCAGGCCGGATGCACGGCAACCTGGTCCGTCTGCCTAACAACAGTCTGGTCCTGACGGTAATCAGGCGCATAGACGTGCGGGGCGGCAGGTTCGCCAGTTACCGCCGGGGATGCGACGCGTTCATCAGCCACGACCACGGGTTGACCTGGAACCTGGACCGTATGTATATTCTTGACGACTTCGCCTACATCAACGGCAAGTCGTGGGCCAGCCCGCCGGCTTGCGGACATCTATATTCTATTGCGCCGGACGACGGTTCTGTTCTGACAACCTATGGCAACTACCGGTCCGGCGCCGCGCTGATTCACTGGAGGCCGTAAAGGAAAAGATGCGGAGCGAAATATGAGAATACATCGGTTTGGAGGATATGGTCTGGGCAGGGCAAACTGGTTTTTGGCCCTTGCCCTGGCGGTATGCGGACCGGCTGGCGGGGTACCGAATACTGCCCTATGATATATTGCTGCGTGGAAACGTTAGACGGTAAGAAGATTGAAGGGTACGTCTCACCGGAAAACATCGGGACGGTGAAAGACAGCCAGGGCCAGGAGTGGAATATCGGAGTGATGCGGCTGGCTGGACAGGAAGGGACCACCCCATGCTGGTTCCCAACCCGGCCTTCTTAGTACAGCGTTTCACAAATGCCTTCCGAGTTGTCATTGCGAACGGAGTGAAGCAATCCCCCGGGCGCATCTCGTTTATGGGGGGGATTGCGCCTGCCCAAGGGGCAGGACCACTCCGTTCGCAATGACATTCCCGGGACGAACTTACGAAAGGCTGCACTTAGACCTCTCCAAGCAGTACTGGGAGTTAGGCCGTAAATACAACGTACTTTACACCAGGTACTTAGACGGGGAAAAGGAGGGTCTGGGAGGAGAGTTGGCCTCCTGCCGGCTTGCCGCCATCAACTTAAGTGCCGAGGTTTCCGTATTCCTGAAGGATAAACTTAAACCCCAGGCAGAACCGGAAACGAAATAAGAAAGGGAGAAGTTTGCAGGGGCTTGATTCATCATTTTTTGCCTAACATGAAATGCAAATAGCCGAAGGAGGCGGAGATGAGGATAGGCATAATCAGTGCTGTGTTTATGCTTGCGGCCAGTGTGTGCGGAGCCGCACCGCCGGAGGGTATTGTCGTGGAGGTAACCGGCGGCAAGATCGCCTCGTTTGACCGGGTAGTGGAGCGGGAGCTGAATCTGGAGGCCGCCGGCAAACTGCTCGGCCGGACAGCGGAAGTTGACCCTCAATCTGTCCGGGTCATGGAGATCGGACCGGCCGGGGATGCCCTGGCAACGATGGCATCCCAGGTGGATGCGGCAGATAAACCCGGCAGTTATATTGTATGCTGGCAGGCAGCCGGAGAACTCGGTGCCGGGCAGACCCGGAAGTTTGAGATAGTGCTTGACGGCAGCGGACCTGTGCCTGCGCCGGCCCAGCCCATAACCGCTGTTACCGACGGAACCACCACCACGGTTACCAGCGGGAAGACCAAGCTCACCTACTCCAAGGGCTCCGGCGGCATGCTGACCGGGGTTACAGTGGATGGTGCCTCAGGGCAGTTCTGGTGGGCGGATAAGATATTTGACGGCGCGGTATACTACCTGGCAACCCATCCCGCCAGTTCGGTACGCCTACTTTCTTCTGGACCCCTCAGGGCTGTCTATGAGACAACGAGCGTATATTCGGGCGCACCCTCCAACCCCAAAGCAGTTTACCGGTTTACCCACTACGCCGGGGAACCGGGAGCGCATCTGACTGCAGAGGTTACGCAGGATTACGGCCACACGTGGCTTTCCCTGCACTTTGTGGAGATTCAATTTGACAACGCGCCTACCACCATTACCCACTACGCCACAGACCTTCAAAGCGGGATATTTAATCAGAGCGGTGACGGGGTTGGCGCCAAAGAATGGGCGGCGCTATACGGAGAAAACCTTCTTCTGGGCGTCTGCGACTCGTCCTCCCCGTACATCTATATCGGCGGCGGCAAGCACTACGGAGCTTATGTCCGGAGCGGAGTTGCGCCGATGACCGCACTAAGCTATGCGTGGAAATGCGCGCTTTACTTCGGCGGCGGCTCCAGGGATATACCCGCCCTGGCTAAGTGGAGCACAGCAGTCTCCGACGCTCCCGCAACAAAGGTAACCCTAAGAGTCTTAGACAGCCAGATTACAAAACTGACAGCCCTATCAGAGCAGCAACAAGATAGATTATCCCGGCTTGACGGCCGGGACTGGGCATCAGCCTATATCCGGACATACATCGCCGGGAATAAACTGCGCGAGGCTTCCGATGCCGCCAGCCGCGGCGCATTTGATATTGCCGCGAAGGCTCTTGCCGAGACGCAGGCCGTGCTTGAGGGCAGAGCCGGAGACCTCCGCGTATTAAGGCAGGGGTCTGTGCTTTCCGGCACGGCAAGCGGCTATCCTTTTCTGCTCAACCGCCGGGTTGCCTATTTCTGGTCGCTTCCGGAACAGGGCACAGGCCTGATTAGCATCTACGACCGGCAGAAGAAGCGCGAGTTCTTAAACGTCGCGCCTGCCTCCGCCTCGTTCTGGCAGGCAAGCGTAAAGAATGACACCGGCGGCAAGAGTTATACCAGCACCGGCACTACCGGCAAGGTTGACCTGGAGAAGGGCGGGCTGAAGCTTGCCTGGGGCGGTTCGTTTGGCGTGCAGGCAGAAGCGCGGCTTGCCCCGGACGAATCACGGCTCCACCTGCGACTGACAGCCGCAGCCCGGGCTGTTGATGAAGGCATCCTGAACGTAACCTTCCCGGTGGTGGCCGGGATTGTTCCCATCACTGCCGGCGCAGCCGGCGATGTGGTGTTGAATACCCGGGGCATTGGCAATCTCGTCCCGTCGCCTTTGGTCTCCGGCGCTCAGGTAGAAATCAATTACCCTGCCGGGATGCAGTTTACGGCTCTCCAGGGAAACAGTATTGGCCTTTTTTTTGCGGATGAGGACCCGGAGGCAAACCGTAAGAGTATGCAATGGTCTCCGGAGAACACCTCCGGCAGCCTCATCTTTACCATTACCCGCCCGGTGTTAGGTTGGGGCGGGAAGGAGCTTGTCAAGACGTATGCCTCTCCCGGAGATGCGGTCATCGGACCCTTCATCGGGGACTGGTATGATGCCGCCCAGTTATACCGCAGGTGGGCGATAACCGCGCCCTGGGCTGCCAAGGGACCTGTTTATATCAGGAACGACATCCCCAAATGGTTTTCCGAAGCTACCTACTGGACAATGGGCAGCCTGAATTCTATCCAAGGAGTTAACGGAGAAATAGAGAAACACGCCTTCTTAGGTCCCGGAGGAATATTCCATGCTTATTACCAGTCCCTCGCCCCTAACCAGGATAATCTCTACCCTGAGATCTTCCCGCCCAGAATTGGGTCGGAAGGTTTCAAGAATGCGGTCAAGAGTCTTCAGGAAAAAGGAATCCGCGTCGTCCCCTATATCAACGGATGGTGTTGGGACCAGGATACGGAAAGTTACCGGACGCTCCAGGCAGCGGAAAAAGGACAAATAATGAGCAGCGCCGGTGGAGTGGAAACAAACGCCTCCTACGGCGGCGGCACGCGGCTTGCACAGATGTGCCCGGGCACAAAGCTCTGGCAGGACAAGTTGATGGAGATATGTTGCCATGGGGTTGCCAGTTACGGCCTTGACGGATGGTACCTTGACTTCCTGACCATACATACCAGCGACTGTTTCAATCCTGACCACGGCCATCCCATAGCCGGCGGCAACTACTGGACCCAATCTATCAGAAAATTGTACAGCGGGCTTCGCAGGGAACTGAAGGCAATCAATCCGGAGGTTATGATGACGGGTGAAGATAACGCCGAGTTTGTAATAGACCTGTTTGATGCACAGTTAGTCTTGAGTGCCACCGGAACAAAAGCCCCCATATACCAGGCGGTTTACCACGACTACTCGCTGATATGGGGCGGGGGGTATAACCGGACCGGTCCATACGTTCAGGGCAGGTGGTGGCTGATTGGAAACCAGAACGGCTGGCACAATATAGAGGGCGCCTACGCTAACCCCCCTGAAGGCCAATACGCTGAATTCTGGCGGAAAGAAGGCGAGTACTACCTCAGGCTGCTTCGCTGCCACCGCGAGTTTGGGCTTCCGTACCTGGCATACGGCCGGATGCTCAGGATGCCCCGGATAACAACTGACCTGCCGATTGTTACTTGCCCCTCCCAGGCGGGAAACCCCTCGTATACGGTACCGGCCGTGGAAGGGACTGCCTGGCAGGCGCCCGATAAGACGGTAGGCATCTTTTTCCTGAACTACAGCGAAGAGCCGCAGGAGTTCACCTGGACAATGGATTTAGCGGAAGCCGTCGGCCGGGGCGCCAAGGATAAGTCAAGGTTGTCTCAGTGGACGGAAAAAGGCGGTTTGCAGACAGTAGAGGAGATAAGAGACGGTAAGCTGACCCGTAGCGCAAAGATGGAAGGCCGGGGAATCATGGCTTTGAAGCTGGAGGTAATGCGATGAGAAAGATGCCGGGGGTAATTGGTGTTATATGCTGTACGCTTATGCTGGCAGGGCACATTCAGGCACAGGAAATGAAGGTCCCTGACGGTTGCAGTCCGGCGCCGGCCGCGAAAGCCGGGGATATGGGTTACGCAGACAGGGCGGTGCATGAGAAGACCGGTACAGAGCTTGTCCTCATCCCGGCCGGCACGTTTGACATGGGTGTCGGAGGATGGAGACTGATCGGCAAAGTAACCATAGCCAAGCCGTTCTACATAGGGAAAACCACGGTGACCAACCAGCAGTACAAGAGATTTCTGGCATCCAGCAAATACGACGGGGCGAAGGACTGCGATCCCGGCTATGACCTGCATGTCCGCCACCTGCGCGGCAAGTCTATTATGCCGGACGGGGACGACTATCCCATAGTATTTGTCAGTTGGAAGAACGCTAAGGCATTCTGCCGGTGGGCCGGAGGGCTGGACCTGCCGACGGAGGCGGAGTGGGAGTATGCCTGCCGGGCGGGAACGACCACGTTATACAGTTTCGGAGACGACCCTAAAGATGTTGATAAGTATGCCTGGACGCAGTTCAACTCTAATGCATCGACACAGCCGGTCGGTCAGCTTGAACCGAATGGCTGGGGGCTGCATGATATGCACGGCAACGTGTGGGAGTGGTGCCTGGACGACGACAGACCCCGAGATAAAGCAGCGCCGGCGGACGGGTCTGCCTACACAGCGGATGAATCCACTTCTTATATAAAAGGCCTTATCACCAAGATACTGCGCGGCGGTTCCTGGAGCAACACCCTCCAATATGCCGCAAATTCGGATGCGCATCTTAACGCCGCCTCCGTCATCGCCGCCAACGACATCGGTTTCAGGGTGGTGCTGCGGCTGAAATAAGATCTATTGGAGGTAACCATGGCGACGTTCCTTTCTTTGATTAGTATCTGTCCGGGAAATCTGGAACCGCCCGCAAGCCCAATAGCGATGCCGGTTGGGGGCGGAGTAGATGTCAGGAGTGAGGCAGATTCGCCCGAGCTATGTGCAACCAGATTTGCACATACTGGCACTATATGCAATACTACCTGCACATGATACGAAGAGAGTTCTGGATTAGAAGGATTGAGGAACTGTGGGAACAGCGCTCAGTGCTGTGGCTGCAAGGGGTTCGTCGCGTCGGGAAAACGACACTGTGCCGCAGCCTGGAGGACGTCGAGTACTTCGACTGCGAGCTTCCACGAATTCGTCGGCAGATGGAGGACCCCGAAGCTACTCTTGCGGGTTTGAAAGGGAAACGAGTTGTTCTCGACGAGGTCCATCGGTTGCGCAACCCTTCCGAGGTGCTGAAAATTGCGGCTGACTACTTCCCGACAACGAAGGTTCTTGCCACTGGATCCTCAACCCTCCAGACCTCCACGAAGTTCAGAGATACTCTGACCGGCCGGAAGTTCGAGCTTTGGCTGACTCCGTTGATGAGTGCGGACCTCGTAGATTTTGGCAATCAGGATTTGCAGCATCGCCTGCTGCACGGAGGTCTCCCCCCGTTCTTTCTCAGCGAAGACGTGCCAGAGCGCGACTTCCAGGAGTGGATGGATTCCTATTGGGCGAAGGATATCCAGGAGTTGTTCCGACTTGAAAGGAGGTCGTCTTTCCAGCGTTTCGTCGAGCTTCTCCTTGCGAGCAGCGGTGGCATGTTCGAGGCGACCCGATATGCGTCGCCCTGCGAAATCAGCCGGTCGACGGTTGCCAACTATCTGAGTGTTCTGGAAGCCACGCGGGTGGTTCATGTCCTCCGGCCTTTCACGACGCGCAAGTCCACAGAAATCGTCTCAGCGCCGAAGGTCTACGCCTTTGACACTGGCTTTGTTTGCCACGGCAAGGATTGGCTCCAATTGCGCTCACAGGACTTTGGTTATCTTTGGGAACACTACGTCCTGAACGAACTCCAAAGCCACGGGTACGCGCGTGACCTCCACTACTGGAGGGATACTCGGGGTCATGAAGTTGACTTCGTTCTTGTGCGGCGCGGACAGTCGCCGATCGCCATCGAGTGCAAGTGGTCCGCTTGGAACCTCGAGTGGCGTAATCTCCGGTCTTTCCGTCAGAGGTATCCCGACGGTGAGAACTGGCTGGTTGCAGCGGATGTGGATCGCCCGTTCCGTCGCCTCGAGGGTGACTTGGATGTGGAATTCATGGGGCTGTCCGAGATGACACGACGACTCGAAAGGAAGGAAGCATGACCCGGTCCCTGGCTAGGGTATGGGTGCTGATACTACTGTCCGCTCCTTCATTGATCTCGTTCGCCTCCGTCTCCCTCACCCCCGAACCCACCGGGCGCGCGGTGGTCATTGAGAACGAGACCCTCAAGCTCGTCCTCGATCCCGACCGCGGTGGCGCGGTGGTCAGTTTCATCCACAGGGCGAGCAACCGCGACATCGTCCCCCGCGACAAGAAGCACATGGGGCTATTCATGGATCATCTCTGGGGACAGGGGTGGCCGGGGGAGTTGCTGGAAATACCCTATGAGGCGCAAGTCGTGAAAGGAGGAGCGGACGAGGCGGTCGTGAAGGTCTGGCGATCTGTTGCGGGTAACTGGCAAGGGTTGGATCAGAAGATCATACGAGGGCTTGTGGTTGAGAAGACGTTCACTGTGAAAGCCGGAGTCGACGCGGTATTCTGTCACATCGCTGTGAAGAATCCACAGCCGGAAGGCCGCTTGCCAGCTTACTGGACGCAGCATGTTTTCTTCGCCGGTGGCGACTACGACGCGACCGGGGACCTTTTCTTTCGCCCAAGTTCCCGTGGGGTGCGGGTGAGTTACCAGGGCAGCAAGCAGGAGGACTTCCTGCGGGACCCGGTCGCGGGATGGAGCGCTGCGGTTGACCGGAAGAAAGGCCAGGGCGTTGTCTTCCTGCTGAATTACAACGACCTCGACATGCTTTACAACTGTGGTGGCAACCTGACCCTCGAGTGGATGTTCGACAAGATTCCCGTTCCCGCCGGGCGGGAGTGGACGACTGATGAAGTGCTGATTCCTACGGAGGGCCTCACCGACTTCGCCCATGCGTCGCCTAACCTCATCGCCGGTTTACAGGCTACACGATCTGGGAACGAGCTAACCGTCCGTCATTTCCTGCGCGGCGCTCTGGACAAGCTCGAGAACGTGGTCGTGTCCCTCGAAGTAGTCGGCACTGCTGACAGAAAGAAGGTGTCTTCACCGCCTCTGCCCCTTGGTCAGTTGTCAACCGAAGTGAGGGTGGTCAAGCAGATCCTGTCCGTCCCTTCCGCAGATCCGCTGATGTTAACAGTGATGGCAAAGGGGGAGCGCGCAGGCAAGCCCTTCGAGGAGCGCTACCCCGTGTTCTTTCCCGGCAGCTATGGGTATGGAGACAACGTGCAGCAGGACATGACGACTCCGCTCATCAGATCGACCCGTCCACAGA
>JACQGJ010000315.1 GCA_016199605.1 Armatimonadota bacterium
GGCCCACGCAATCTGCGTAGCCATTGCTCCCGCGATCTTGCGGTCCGGCAGTCGTTCCGCGCGGTCCGACTGCTCCTGCTGTCGGGTGAGTTGGCGTTCGGCGCGTTTGTCGAGAGAGTCGTCCTCCTCCATGCCTTTCCACTCCACCCAGACAGTCAGGTCGGGTTCTTTGGCTGAGGCAAGTCGAGCAAAGGAATCTCCGTCGCCATTCGGCTGCCAGAACTTTCCGTAGCGAACGGTGAGAGCTCCGCCGCCGATAGAGGCCTCCTGCAAATCACCAGAGGCCTCAGCGGCGGGTTTGCTCACAACTGAAGCGATGACCAGCGTTTTGCCTCGTTCTTCAGCCGGAGAGGTGGGCTTCTTGTCAGGCTCTTTACCTTCAGGGGGATTTTTGGTGTCGGGGGATTTATCCTTGTCGGATACTTTCTCGCCCTCCGTTGTCTTCGGCTTCTGTGGCTGGGTGTCATCTGCAACCAGAAAAGCCACTTTCATTTTCTTGAGGAATCCGAACTGCGCGTCGGCGTCGAGAACGAACTGAGCGACTTCATTGGCGACAATCACGCTCTGATCGGCCTTGCCGGTTTTTCTAAGCGCTTTCACAAGGAGGGGCGACTTGCCAACACGCGAGGAGGCGATTTGGTTACGAGAGGAGAGATAGGAAATCCATCCCTCCTTTGGCATGGGCGTGTCCGGGGAGATGAGGGGATAGACGATCTTCTCCTTCTCATCGAAGATCGCGGGAATCATGGAACGCTTGATACCCAACCCCACGGCATCGATGACCAGCCCGGTCCAGGGACCCTTGCCCAGGGAGGCAAGGTCCGTACCAGCCTTCTCAGTGTTTTCAACCGGGGGCTTCTCTTCCTCTTTTTCATCTGCTCTGGCCACAGTCCAGGAAGCTGTAGTCAGCAGTCCCAAGGTCATGACCCTCATGACCCACGCGAAGTAACGGATACGTTTCGTTCTCACAGCGCACCTCCAGAGTTGTTTGTCCCCATGTCCGGTTCCACGGGCGAGTCCACCCGGACATGAGGTGAATGGCAAACCTGACACCGCAAGCCAGGATAGAGGTCCTACGCCCGTCTCAGCCTGCTCCAACTCCTTCGGCGCGACGACGGAACCTCTTACGAATATTTGACGACGTAACGGTACCCCTGGTCTTTCCGCATGAGATCGAAGGCCTCGTTGATCTGTTCGAGGGTCCTCTCACCAGTCACCAACTCATCGACCAGGATCTTCCCTTCCATGTACCAGTCCACCAGTTGCGGCAACTGGGTGCGGCCATTGCAGCCACCAAAAGCGGTGCCTGTCACGATGCGGCCCGATATGAGCATCCGCGGTACGAGGGACAACTCATCGCCTTTCCCTGCAACCCCAATCAGGGTGCATCTGCCTCCGCCGTAACGGCAGGCTTCCACTGCCTGACGCATGACCTGAACACGACCGGTCGCCTCGAAAGTATAATCCGCTCCAGCCCACGAGGAATCACACAACTCCTTCACGGCGCCGACCGCATTGCCGTCGTAGCTCGCGGCGTTGATCGTGTGGGTGGCCCCAAACACTTTCGCTTTCTCCAGTCGATCTTCATGCAGATCGACTGCGATGATCTTCTCCGCGCCGGCCAACCTGCACCCCTGCACCACGTTGATCCCGATGGGTCCCACTCCGAAAATTGCGCACGTGCTGCCCGGTCTGACTTTGGCTGTCCACAGCGCCGCTCCGATCCCGGTTGTAACCCCGCACCCCAGAAGACACATTCGGTCCAGCGGTGCGTCTGCCCGGATCTTCGCCAGGGCGATCTCGGGAACCACCGTGTATTCTGCAAAGGTGGAAGTTCCCATGAAATGAAGGATTTCCCGCCCGTCCTCATAATGCAGGCGGGTAGTTCCGTCCGGCATCAAGCCTTTGTAATACGTTTCATCCAGCGCACTGCACAGGTTGGTGTCCTCAGACCGGCACTGCGGGCATTCCCCGCATTCCGAGATGAACAAGGGGATGACATGGTCGCCTTTCTTGACGGAAGTGACACCCGGCCCCACCTCCTCAACGATGCCTCCACCTTCGTGGCCCAGGATCGCCGGCCAGTAGGCCGAGGGATCGGCGCCGCTCATAGTAAACAAATCAGTGTGGCACAGTCCGGTGGCCTCCAACTTGACCAGGACTTCCCCCCGCTTAGGACCGTCGATCTCAACCTCATCGATGACCAGGGGTTTACCCTCTGCCTCAAAAATGGCTCCTCTGACTTTCATAGTCACTGACTCCTTTCGGATGCAAAATGGACCGTCTCCATTTTGACCCATCGAAGTCCTTAGTGAAATCAGCCCGGCAACTCGCTGACGCCCTCCCGGAGCCTCCTCCTCGAACCTCCGGAGCCTGCGAGTTGGCAAAAGATAACATAGGCTCGGACTCTTGTCCAGAGGGGCCGGCGGGGGCCTTCGCCGGGGCGAACAGGGAGACACGTTTGCTCTTTGACCGTCCGCGCCTTTTCATTTATCATTGTCTCAGCCAACCTCACCACGGACGGGAGAAGCGATCGCTTTCGAGAAGCAACAACGCCTATGAGTAACGACCCTCAACCTACACCCAAGCACACACCTCGCCGGATCGTCGTCATCGGTGGTGGAATCACCGGCCTCGCCGCCGCGCATCGGCTCGTTGAGCTGAGCAACGAGCGAAATCTTCCGGTTGACGTCACCTTACTTGAGGCCAGCGGCCGTCTCGGCGGCGGGATCCATAGCGAGCGAATCGAGGGATGCCTCATCGAAGAAGGCCCGGATGCCTTTATCACCACCAAGCCGTGGGGCCTCGAGCTGTGTCGGCGCCTTGGTCTCGAGTCAGAGCTGATCCGCACGAATGATGCGCATCGCACAACTTACGTCGTGCGGAAGGGCCGACTGGTGCCGATTCCCGATGGTCTGTTCATGATCGCTCCGACCAAGTTCACGCCCTTTGTCACCTCACCCCTGTTTTCTCTGCCGGGCAAACTCCGAATGGGCATGGACCTCTTCATCCCCCGCGGTCCCAAGAGAGAGGATGAGAGCCTTGCCTCGTTCGTGACGCGCCGTCTCGGGCGCGAAGCCCTGGACCGCGTCGCCCAACCCCTGGTAAGCGGAGTCTACACGGCCGACCCGGAGTTCCTCAGTCTGCGGGCCTCGATGCCTCGGTTCCTCGAAATGGAGGAGAAATACGGAAGCGTCATCCGCGCCATGGTGGCGGAACGCAAAGCCACACTTCAGAAGTCGAGGAGCGACGGCAAGCCGGAAGCGAGGATGAGCGGCGCGCGGTACAGCATGTTTGTCTCCTTCCGCGAGGGATTGAAGGTGCTCGTGGAGGAGTTGCAGAAACGACTGCCGGAGGGCTGTGTCCGGTTTAACCAGCGGGTCACACGAGTTGAGAAAGTCGGGGATGGATGGAAGGTCCACGCGAAGGGCGGCGCCTCGTTTGAGGGCGACGGTGTCGTCCTTGCCTCACCCGCCCATGTCGCGGCAACGATGGTGGAAGGCTTCGACGCTTCACTGGCGCAGGAGTTGGCTGGCATCGGTTACGCCTCCTCCGCCATTGTCCACCTCGCGTACCGCACAGAAGACTTACGGCGTCCCCTCGACGGCTTCGGCTTCGTCGTGCCCGCCGTCGAGAAACGCTCGATCATCGCCTGTTCCTTTACCAGCGTAAAGTTTGACAACCGCGCGCCGGAAGGAACTGCGCTCCTTCGCTGCTTTATCGGCGGAGCCATCCAACCGGAAGCCTACGAACGCGACGACGTCGACATGCTCGCCGCTTCGCGTAAGGAGATGCGCGACCTCCTCGGCATCACCTCCGAGCCGTTGTTCTACACAATCCACCGCCACCCGTTGTCGATGCCCCAGTACGCCGTCGGCCACCTCAACCTCTGCGACCAGATCGAGGCCAGGGTCAGCCAGCACGCCGGTCTCGCCATCGCCGGCTGCGCGTTCCGGGGCGTGGGGATTCCGGATTGTGTGCATTCAGGGGAGGAAGCTGCTGAACGACTGATGAAGCC
>JACQGJ010000267.1 GCA_016199605.1 Armatimonadota bacterium
CGGCAAGCCTTGGGGATTGCGCCTGCCCAAGGGGCAGGACCACTCCGTTCGCAATGACCTTCCCGGAAAGTACTTACGAAAAGCTGAACTAAGTAACCATGATTGCTGAGGAACTTCGCCAACTCCGGGATGAGATCAACCGACACAACCACCTGTACTACGTCCTCGACGCGCCAGAGATCAGCGATGCCGAGTACGATCAGAGGATGCGTCGCTTGATGGAGTTGGAGGAGCGACACCCGGAGCTCGTGACTTCCGACTCGCCGACCCAGCGAGTTGGCGCCGCGCCGCTGGAAGCCTTTGGCGCGGTGGCACACCGCGTTCCCATGCTCTCCCTGTCAAACGCCTTCAGCGAGGAGGAACTGCGCGCTTTCGACAAGCGGATCAAAAGGATGGCAGACTTATCGGAGGAGGAGCCGGTCGAGTACGTCGCGGAACTGAAGATCGATGGACTTGCGGTGTCGCTTACATACGAACAGGGCGTCTTCGCGGTGGGGGCGACTCGGGGGGATAGCTCAACCGGTGAAGTCATCACTCAAAACCTCCGGACTATCCGGTCGATTCCCCTCCGCCTTCTCACCGATTCGCCGCTGCCCCTTCTGGAGGCTCGTGGCGAGGTCTACATGACCAAACGCGAGTTTGAGCGGATCAACAAAGAACGAGAGATAAGCGGGGATCCGCTATTCGCAAACCCGCGCAATTCGGCAGCCGGCTCGCTGAGGCAACTCGATCCCTCTGTCACTGCGAGCAGGCGACTCGAGAGCTTCATGTACGCGGTCGGTTTCTTTGCAGGCGTTGACCTTCCTTCTCATTGGCACCTCCTTCAATACCTGAAAGAGGCCGGCTTCAAGACGAATGCCACCAGTCAGTTGTGTGTCGACATCGAGGAAGTGATCCGGTACTGCACAGACTGGCGCCACAAAGAAAACGACCTGCCGTACAACATCGACGGCGTGGTGGTGAAAGTCAACTCTATGGGTCTGCAGCGCAGTCTGGGTTTTGTTTCGCGAAGCCCGCGATGGGCGACGGCCTTCAAGTTTCCGGCGGAGCAAAGAGTAACGAGGATTCTGGATATCAGTGTTAACGTAGGCCGCACGGGGGCCATTACTCCGACGGCAGAAATGGCTCCGGTGGAGGTGGACGGATCGACCGTAAGTCGCGCCACCCTGCACAATGAGGATGAGATCCGGCGTAAAGACGTCAGAATTGGCGATTGGGTGGTGATACAGAAGGCGGGAGACGTCATTCCCGATGTCGTCGAGGTGGTAAAGGAAAAACGAACCGGAGAAGAGTGGGAGTTTGTCTTCCCAACGGCGTGCCCTGCTTGCGGAGCGGAGGTCTACCGGCCCGAGGGCGAGGCGGTGGCCCGCTGCACCGGCGTCTCCTGCCCCGCCCAGCTCAAAGAGCACATCTGGCATTTCGCGTCTCGCGGAGCGATGAACATCGACCACGTTGGCGAGTCCCTGGTTGAGCAGTTCATTGAACGAGGACTCGTCAAAGACGTTGCCGACCTCTACTACCTGACTCAGGGCCAGTTGGTCGGACTCGAGCGGATGGCAGAGAAGAGCGCTCAGAACGTGTTGGACGCAATCCACGCAAGCAAGCAACCAACGCTTGCGCGACTGGTGTACGCTCTCGGTATTCGGCACGTCGGCGAGCACGTCGCAGAGGTCCTCGCCGATCACTTCGGGACCCTTGCAAGGCTGCGAGAAGCCACCGAAGAGGAACTCAGCGAGGTGATGGAGATCGGCCCGCGCATCGCGCAGAGCGTGGCCATTTTCTTCCGCCAAAGCGAGACGGTCGAGCTTCTGGACAAGCTCGACCGCGCAGGAGTGCAACCGCAGGAAGTGGAAAAAGAGAAGACGGTATCGGCTGACTCACCGATATCCGGCAAGAGCTTTGTTTTCACCGGCGCTATGACCGGTTTTGATCGGAAAGAGGCCGAAGCATTGGTGAAACGACTTGGAGGCAAGGCTTCGGGAAGCGTCAGCAAGAGGACTGACTTCGTAGTCGTCGGCGACTCTCCCGGCTCCAAGTATGACAAGGCCCTGGAGTTGGGTGTGACGGTGCTCACCGAAGAAGAGTTCCTGCAGATGCTGGAGACAGCCGGCGCCCAATGAGGAACTTACTTCACCGTTAGCTTGATCGACCGGCTGTTGTTCGACGTAAGACTCTCCCCGGTAATCACAGGGACCTCTCCCGTCATGAAATAGTCACCCACTGCCTGCGACTTCCCAATTTTCAGGCTGAGAGTACCGGCAAACGATTGCCCCTTGCCGAGCGATTCCGACAGGGCTACCTGCCCGAGGATCGCGTTGTTGTAGATCAGCCGGAAAACCAGACCACTTTCGGAAACGTTCCCCTGGTTCTTTATCGTGAAAGAGAAAGTGGCCGTGGCGCCTCGGTTGATGGGGTTGGTGTCCACACTGAAGCGTGTCACCGCTACATCGTGGAGGACGCCGTTACTCACAGAGGTGACCGTCCTAACGGAGTCAAGAGGCGTCACGTCCTCCGGAGTCGGGTATACGCTCAATGTGGCCGTATTGGCAGCGCCATCGGGCATCCCCTTGGCGGGAGTCATCACGACCGCGATCACTTCGCCAGCGCCCGGGGCCAACTGCACTGTGGCATGACCATTGGGTCCGTGGATTTCCGCGGTGACCTCCACCGTGCCGACGAAGTAGGCGACGGTCCAGCCCTCTGTCTCGTCCTCTTCCGCCCGCACGACAAAGGACTGCAAGGCGTTCCCGTCATTCTCCACCTTCACCTCATACCTCGCCGGGGAGCCGGAGCTCACGACCTGGAACTTGGCCTGACTTGTGTTCTCTGATTCGTAGACGTTGTTTCCGGAGTAAGAGGGCTCCCCCAGATTACGAAGGAGAAGGTCGGGGTTGACCGCTCCATTTCCACCGCTGCCGGAGGTGACGATGCGTTGCGTGTCAGCCGGGAAATGTAGTTGGTTGGCGCCGGAACCGTAAACCCCCGACCTACCATATTGAAAGACGATGGAGCCTCCACTGGATCCGGACGGCGACACTTCTATGATTCTGTGATTGTAGCTATCAGTGATGAAAAAGGTCTTCCCTGGTCCCGCGTTGGCGTCGCCGGGCAGGTTCAACTGGTTGTACCCAGAGCCGGGGGTTCCTGTCGTGCCGTATTGCCATTTGACGTTGTTGTTGCGATCAACCTTGATGACGCGGTAATTGTAGGTGTCAGTGATGAGCGTGACTCCCGTCAAGGAAAGGCGAACCGCATCGTAAGGATACCTCAACTGGTTCTTGCCGCTGCCAGGGACTCCGGTCTTACCGTATTGCCACCGGATATTGTTGGACCGGTCCACTTCGATGACTCGGTGGTTCCCCTGGTCCGTTATTAGGACATTCTGGTTCCGAAGCGGCTTGGCGTCGCACGGAAAGCGCAGGCGATTGGGCCCACTCCCGGCAAGTCCTGTCGCTCCATATTGCCATAGAATCGTTCCGCTGGGGTCAACGATGATGACCCGGTGGTTGCCGTAGTCCGTAATAAGGATATTTCCACTGCCGTCTGGCATCGGGAAAGCATCCGCAGGAGATCGAAGTGAGCTGGAGATGCCGTCGCCGTCGGTGAGCGCCTTCCATTCGCTAAGGATGTTCTTACCCTCGTCGACCGTGAGGACGCGATGGTTGCCCGTATCCGTGATCAGGGTTAAACCGTTGTCGAGAGGAATGGCATCGCGGGGCGAATTGAGTCCCTGAAACTGCCAGACCACGACATGGCCGAGATCTACCTCGATCACGCGATTGTTAGCCTGGTCAGCAATCAGGTTATGCCCCACTTGCTGGTAGTGGAGGGCAACAGTTGTCAACATCTCGACGGCGTCGTGGATGCCTGTCTCCCCCTCGGGAGAGACCGCGAGGACTGATCCCTTCTGCGTTCCCCCGATTGCCGCGTCGGAGGGAATGACATCAACCGTTATCGTTTCACTCTCACCCGGAGCCAGGCTTGCGGTGGCGTGTCCACCCCCAAGGACTTCCTCTGTAATGTCCAGCGTCCCCAGGCGGTAAAGTACCGTCCAACCCGACTCCTCGCTTTCCTGAGCCGTGAGCAGGAAGCTTCGTGTTGCATCTCCGTCATTCTGGACCACGACCTGATAGGAGGCTTTCTCGTAGGGCGCTGCCGTTTGTGTCTCGATCTGTGCTCCCGAGGGAGTGACCTGGTACTCATTGTCGAGAGCGTAGGTCGAATCCAGATCGCCAGCTCGCTTGATCAAGAGGTCAGGATTGTTGGTGGGATCGTGCGAAGCGGACGCGCCAATGAGAGAGAAACGCATGACTGCCCAAAGGGCCATGGAGAAGGCGAGGGGCGACATGGAGCGTGTAGCTTGTCGAACCACCTGCCCGCCTCCGCGGTTCCACTGTCGATCGGTAACCCGCCGTACGCGAAGTAATGACCTTCTCATTAAATGTTCCTCCACATGAATTGTAAATGCGGTTGTTTCCCTCCGGATCAGAAGTATCCGGAGGAGCGTCACAGCAGCGGTCGCCAACTCGATCACAACCAAGACCGTTGCTGTCGGGTAAAAGGACTGCCACCAATTATAGTGATTGAGTAGCCGTAGTCAAGAGCGGCGCTACTCGATGAACTGCAGCACGACGATGGAATAGCCTCTCAAGGTCACACGTTGTTCGGGTTTTGCGGGGAGCTCGTTGAATTGTACCCCCGGCGTTTTGTTCTCGAGGAGTCTCAGGCGAACTTTGGCAAGGGACTTCAATCCCCCGACGCGCAAGTTACACACAGTGCTGTTATCACCGTAGTTCACCAGCATCACATTGCACGCCGTCTTCGTTCTCGCTGCAAGTGCGCCTATCCGGTCGCCGCTGACTTCGACAGAGTAGAGTCGGGATCGTGGCGGGAAGTAGGTGCTGGAGAGCCACAGGCTGTAGTAAGCGGGAAAGGCCCGGCCGCGCTCGTCCAGCAAACCCCATGATCGCGAGGTAAGCTCATAAGGGAAGATCGCGTCCACGTATGGAGCTGCCGCTTGGAACAATCCCGCGTACCACACCGCTCCAAGTGATGAGACGAGCCGTCGATCCGTCGCTTCTCCGGCTGGGTTCTGCATTGAATTTGGAGCTGTTTCAGTGATGAAAACCGGCAACTGCCGGAACCGACTGTTCTGGACCAATTCCGCGATCTCCGAAAACCTCACCTGGTGCGGCAGGTCGACTGAGATTCCCTCTCTGGCTGACCTGACAAGATCTGCGTCGCTCGTTGAGTTGTTGTGGGTTCCATAGATCTGGTACGAAAGAAACCCGAGGTCCGTAGCGCGGTTCAGAATCATCTCCAGATGGGGTCGCCAGGGGGAAGCTTCTCCAATTCCCCCGGTGGTGAGAGTCAGGTCCGTTTCCAGAGATTTCGTGCGCAAAAGGTCATACAGGGAAACGGCCTCCTCGATCACCATCGCGGAGCTCCCGAACGTCGGTTTGTTCAACAACTCCCACAGGTTGACTGGACGGCGCCCGGCGCCATTCACCGTGCGAAGGGCTTGGTCAAAAAGGAGGGAGAGTTCGGCGTCGCTGAGCCTCCAACTCGGGTTCCGATCAATGCAGATCAACGGCTCAGCGTTGGTCCTGCGAACTGCTGATACCAGCGACAGTAACCTGGAAAAATCGAAGGTCACGGCCCTTCCGCTTCGACGTGGTGTCACCGTTCGGCTGGTCGCGAGGCGCACGTAACGCAATCCCAGGGCTTGGACGCTTTTTCTGAAGGCGCCATTGCTGAGGAACACGTCCGGATTGCTGGTAAGGTTTCCGCCCACTTCGGTCTTAACCGTACCTTGCGGTTCGCCGTCGAAAGAAACCGAGGCAGTTGACTCCGTCGCCGTGGTCGGAGGGCGTTGCGCGGGAGTCAGCGTTCTTTTTGGCGGCGAGGACCCGATAGCGGCCTCCGCTGACACGTCGTCGATGGAGAGAAAGAGAGACGGCCACGACCCGCGCTTCACAAACTGCAGGAGGTACAACTCGGGAGCATACTGTTCAGCGGTGTGGCTACCGGAACGAAACAAACGGAGAGGCAATGTGACCTTATGCCAACGCGATTCGCTCAAGGACTGTATGACGCCGAACTTCTGTTCCTCTCCGGTCGCCGAAACGCTCCGCAACATGATCTCGATGTCGTTATCCGACCCATCGCCTTTGAGCCAGAACGAGAGTTGGGTAACACTCTTCTCTCTCCAGCGGATCCCGTCCACGGGAATCGAAAGACTCGCCCACGAATCGCTGGCACGTTTGAAGGTGAGAGTCGCTGCCTGGCCCTTGCTCCCTTCCGGTGCGCCTGGTTTGGTGGACAGGATCTCACAGAGAAGGACTTCCGCGTGCCCCTCCTGTTTGTTGATGTCGTTGGCGACCCATTTACCGATACCCGCCTCGAAGTCCTCAAGCAGAACCGTTGCGAGGGAGGTTTTCTCCCCCGATCGAGAGGCAGCGCGTGTATCGGCGGCTTTCTGAGCCGAAAGCGATGCCGTCACAAGCAGGCTGAACGCGCCACACAACAGGTACATACCCAGTCTTTGCGAGCTCACAGTCGGAGGACCTCCGGGAACGGTCGGGTCACCTGGAAAGACAAAAGTTGATGAGAGTTTATTGGGATTGAGTGAGTTTGTAAAGAGGCCTATCATTTGAGGCCCGCATGGGCATGTATTTCGTCAGCCAGGATTGCGCCTCCTGCGAGGGGCCACATCGACAGCGAGTGAACATTGCCCTTCTTCGCGCCACCGTTGAGAATCCGTTTTGCCATATAGCGCAATCAGGCGTAGGTGAGACGTCCCCTGGGCTCTGGAAGGGCTCTGCCCAGGTCCTTGGCAGTCGCAATCCACTCATCAATAACCTCCTCCGCGTTCGCAAGGGCTTCCTGATAGGTTTTCCCGTCAGCCATACACCCCGGCAGCTCGGGCACCTCGGCCACGAAGGCGTCATCTTCTTCACTCCAGAAGATGATGATCTCGTATTTTCCTTCCATCGTTATTCTCCCAATTTCAAGCGGTACCGTACGCTCACATCCCTGACTTGCTTGACCTGGTAGGGCTTTGCTTTCTGGCCTTTTGGCTGAAGGTTCAGAATCTCTTCCACCTCATCCTTCGTGAAGATGTGGTGATCACCTGACATAGTGCCGTAAACGGAACGTTGGCGTCCGAACGTCGCAGCAAAATGAACTGGTGCAGGTCATCGTGTTTGCTCATACTGCGGGAAGGATAGCATACCCTTTGCTGCTTGCCAAGCTTGCGTCTTTTGTGTCATGAAAGAAGATTCCACCAATCGACCGGAAAGGAGATTTCTGGCAAGGAACCGATTCCAGCGGAAGGGAGGACATAATGGGGGGAAATGGGCGTCAGGTCTTCTCTTGCCATTCTGTCACGACCCGACTTTACCACCGACGCCGCAACCCGAGGCCATGCCACCATAGCCACCACCAACCGGGAATCCGCAAATTC
Source organism: Armatimonadota bacterium (assembly GCA_016199605.1). GTDB lineage: Bacteria > Armatimonadota > Abditibacteriia > CG2-30-59-28 > CG2-30-59-28 > JACQGJ01. The sequence goes on from JACQGJ010000267.1 coordinate 7,466, forward strand.
CCCAATAAAACGACTTGACAAGGATGCCGCCGTTGGTTAAGTTAACAGCCGTGTATCGGGGGTTAACCAAACTGACTCATGGAGGGGTCACAGACCATCATGTCTGGACAACAAATGCCGCCCGCCAACCTGTGCTTCGTTACCGCGTTGCTCCTTATACTTCTTGGGGTCGGTGAAAGCTACTTCGGCGCAAGAAGCGCAAATGTCCCTCGACAGCGGGGGGGATACGGAATGCTGTTCCTTGCTGCCGTGTTCCTACTTGCCGGCATCGTGCTTTCAACCCTTGGCGTCCGTTAACGCCTCCTCGGGATTTCATTTTATGTTTTTTATGGGACGGGGTTAGACCTTGCGATCATCCGGGTATAATAGGTTAGAATCAATTGAGGAGAGGCAACGTTTACCGCGCATAACCATGGCGCAGCGTATCGTATTCATTTTAGCCAGTTGCCTCCCTCCAGAAGGAGGGAATAGTCACTTGTGAAAGGCAGAATACTTGTGGTCGAGGATGACCTACCCACAAGGCAGTTGCTGAAGTTGTGGTTCTCCGGCGAAGGTTATGAGGTCGAGTTCACTGCCGATGAACACTCAACGATGGACTTCATCGAGAAGTGGCGACCTGATGCGGTTTTATTGGACCTTCTACTCCCTGCGCCAGTCGGGTTTGATATCTGTCGACAGGCGAAAAGGGTGTCCGACGTACCGGTAATGGTCATGACCGCTCGAACGCTCGACTCGGATCGGGACAGCGCCTTCGAAGCAGGAGCCGACGATTTTGTGCTAAAGCCCTTTGAGTTGGCCGACCTGCTGGGAAAAGTCAGATCAATGCTCCAGCGCAATACCCACCACAACTGCCCGGTCTACGCCACGGCGTAGATCCGCGGATCGGGAATCATCCGACCTCTCGAAAGTGAAGGGCTTCTCCGGGTCAACCCGGGGGAGCCTTTTCATTTGTGGGCGTTTTCCTCCGGCCAAGGCAAACGTCGAACGGTTATGCTCTCCCTCAAGTCAACTCGATCTGCACCTTCACGGAAGAGGGCGGCATCTTGGTCGCAAAGTCAAAGGCCTGCAGGCTGTCAGCGAAGGGAAAGGTGTCGGTAATCAGCGGCTTGACGTTGATCTTCCCGCTTCCCATCAAGGCCAGAGCGCGAGGATAGACGTGGGCATAGCGGAAGACGTGCTCGACTCTCGCCTCTTTCACTTGAGCACCAACGACATCGTAAGGGAGGGGCTCACCGGGCATTCCAATGAACACCACGCGACCGCCCGGGCAAACTAACTGGAAAACCTCCAAGCCAGCCTTGGAATTGCCACTGGCCTCAAAAACGATGTCGGCGCCCCATCCCTCAGTCACTTCCTCCACAACCGCGGAAAGGTCCTGCTCGGCCGCGTTGACTACCGTCACGGGGCCCAACGTTGCAACCTTTGCCAGCTTGGGAGGTTGAACGTCGGAAACGATGATCCGGCTGCACCCCGCGGCCAAGGCCGCCAGCGTCGTCACCATGCCAATGGGGCCGGCTCCGATGACTACTGCGATATCGCCGGGTTTGACCTGGGCTTTGTTGGCAGCGTGCATCCCGACAGCCAGGGGCTCGACGATAGCGCCTTCTGCGAAAGAAACGTTGTCAGGCAGCCTGAAGGTAAAGTCCGCCGGATGCACGACAGTCGGGCGAAGGACTCCGTGTACCGGCGGAGTCGCCCAGAACCGGACCGAGGGGTCGAGGTTGTACATTCCCAGCTTGGTCGCCCGATGATTAGGATCCGGGATGCCGGGCTCCATGCAGACCCGGTCCCCCACCTTGAGGTGTGTCACGCCGCTTCCCACTTCGATGATCACTCCAGAAGCTTCATGCCCCAGGACCATCGGAGCCTTCACGACGAAAGGGCCGATGCGACCGTGTTGATAGTAGTGGACATCACTGCCGCAGACACCGACGGTACAGATGCCAATCCGGACATCGCGGGTTCCCATCGGTTCGGGAATGTCTATATCCCTCAGGCACAATTGTGCGGCTTTCTCCAGCACTAAGGCGTGCATGTGCAACCTCCGTCAGTGAGTCATTCCTTGATTGAAGTCGAGGGATCCGAAATGGACACTTTCATGGGTAATACCGGAAGATGTTCCCAACATCCGGAACGTGCGACATCATCGAGTCGCTGATGCCGGTCATCTGATCGAAGACGCGCTGCGGGATCTCGCCCTCAAGTGCAGCGACGCTCTCCTGAAACTGCTGGCCGTTGCGGGCGCCCACTAAGACTGAAATGATGCCCGGCCGCGACATGACCCAACGAATCGCCAGGTGGGTGAGCGAGCGACCGCATTCCGTGGAAACCTTCTTCAGCTCCTCGACTCCTTCGTATAGGTGCGGCCATACCTCGGCCTCAAAGAACACAACGTGGGGCCGTTGATCCCCCTCTTTGAACTGCGGCTCTCGAGGGAACTTCCCCGTCAGAACGCCCTGAGCAATAGAACTATAAGTGACGACAGCGATGTCACGTTCACGACAGTACGGGATCACGTCTTTCTCAGGAAACCGCCAGTAGAGATTGTAGCAGACCTGGTGCGCGTCGATGCGCCCGGCGCCCGCGATCTGTTCCATTTGCTCCACGCTGAAGTTGCTGACCCCGATGGATCGGATCTTCCCTTGCGATCTTGCACGCTCGAGCCCTTCCATAACGGGCCTGAGGTCCTTGCTCGAGTTGGGCCAGTGCATGTAGTAAAGGTCAAGGAAATCCGTCCTGAGGCGATCCAAGCTCGCGTCGATCTGCTGAAGCACGTATTCAGTGGTCGTCTCCCCCGGGAAAAACTTCGACGCAAGGAATACGCGTTCTCTTTTCCCTTGCAGAAAGTCGCCGACGACGCTTTCTGATCGTCCGCCACCATACCCGGAAGCGGTGTCAAAGTGCGTGATTCCGAGATCCAATGCCGAGTCCATCGCGGAGACTGACTCGGAGTCTTCCTGACCTCCCCATTGGGTTCCCCCGAAGACCCAGCAGCCGAGACCCAAAGCGCAGTGTCTCTTGGTGACGGGATTTATTGTCACGGAAGGTTGTCGAATGTAATCTGTCATCCATGGCTCCCTTTGAACAGAACGTGCTGCAAAACGGACAAGGTCGATGAAAAAGCCCTCACGATTTTGGCGGAGCTTCTCCTTCTCCTTTGGGCGCCTCCTCCTCCAATGAGAACGAAAAATCCGAGCTTCCGAAATCGATCTTTTCTTCGGAGGAGGAGGGCTCGGCAGATTCCAGGTTCGTCGTGGTGAAATCTGGGACCTCGAATGAACTGATGGCCTCTGTGGCAGAGCTCTCACCGGTCTGAGGTGATGTTTCCTGGGCCTGTCCCTGTGGCGGAATACCAAAATCGAAATCAAGGGCACCGCCGGTATCCGAGGTATCGCTCTGGTTCAGAGGTAAGGTCGCACCAGCATCGTGCGAACTCAGAGCGCCCTGATTCTCAGTGACATCGACGGCCGAGATGTCACTTCCCGCCGACTCCTCTGATAGTAACCTTTCTTTTCGCTTTTTCAAGGCCCCTCGCACGGCGACGAGAATCACCAGCAAGACGACTCCGACGACAACAATGGCAATTGGAGGCATCCCTCCCCCCTCATCTTCCGGCGCCGTCTCCGTCGTCCCAGGAGTTGATTTCCCACTGGGTGCTTCCATGCCGGGAGGCCCCGAAGGTGCGACCTCGGGTTTGCCTTCCGGCGGCGGAGCAGGAGCGCCAGTGGGGCTTTTGCCCCCCGCGGGAAGACTCGGAGGTCCGGCCTTACCTACTGGAGGCGCCCCCTGAGGGGCGGAGGGAGGTAAGGTCTGTCCCGCTGGCGGGCCACTGGTCATACCCGGAGGCCCTGCCTTGCCGGCAGGAGGCCCAGAAGCCGCCGCAGGGCCACTGACCTTGCCACCACCAGGTCCCGCACCGGGTTTCACAAATGGTGAGGGAGAAGTTCCACTCGGGCCTGTTGCCGCCGAGCCCGCGGAGGCACGGCTCCCGAGTCGCTGCAAAGCGCCCTGTGCCTTCGTCGCATCATCGCCGGTGATTCCCAGTTTGAGTGCCTTTTGGAGGTGCGGAACGGCCTCCTGGCGTTTGTTCATCTTAACGAGAACCCAGCCAAGCACGTATTCCGCGCGCGCGTCTTTCTGATTTGCGTGGACGGCGGCTTGCGCTTGTTTCAGGGCTTGCTGGACTTTTCCCTGGTCTTTGAGTGCCTTCGCCTGATCGGCGAGGCTCCCGCCTCCCGCCTTTTGCGCGACAACGTTGCTGGCACCAACAACGAGGCAGAGAAACGCGGGGACTAATGAACAGTCAATTCTCACTGGCTTCACGGTATTTCCTCCCACCCATACAAGGTGCGGTGATTATAGAAGTCGGGTATCCATTTTGTCAATTGAGTCTGAGGGAGCGACGGTGCTATAATCTGCGGCATCCGGCGCGGCCGGGCCGGCAGATAGGAGTATCAAATGACGAGATTTTTCTGGGCAATGAGTTACCTCATTCTGGCGCTATCCTACGCCGCAGCCACTGAGCTCCAGATCTTGCTGCCTCTGGGCCGGGTTGCCTACCAAACCAATGAGCGCATCGACCTGTCGGTTGTTCGCAGCGACGCTCAGGCATTGAACGGAGACAATTTGTCTCTGACGATGAAGGATGAGAGCGGAGGAAAGCTGGTCTTAACTTTTCTCGTCAATCACATTCCTGTGAAGGGGAACGGGGCACGCAGCACCGAGCACCTGCACCTGAATGGTTGGCTGCTGCGGCCTGGCAGGTACGACCTGGAAGTGAGCGTCAATGGGGCGGTCGCCCGGACAAGCATCGAGGTCTATAGCCACCTTCGAAAAAGCAGTTACAGGCTCATCGACTGGGGAAGCCGCGCGGGACAGCAGGCGAACGTGCTGGGAGAGAATAGTCTTGGGTTCAATCTCCTTTACGCCGACGGTCAGGGCGATGCCTCCATTCGTGGCCGTCTCGACTACATGGGCTGCTGCGTGATGAGCGGCGGACACCAGATGGACCTTCGCATGGAGTGCGACTGGTCCGACCCGCGTGTCCTGAGTGGCGCGCGCGCAAGGGCGGTTCGGGCCGCTCTCCAGTACCGCACGCAGCCGAACGCGATTGGGGTCCACTTCTACGACGAGCCTGGATTGACCTGGTGGAAAAACCCGAAGACGGGAGTCTTCGGCCCTCATGACCTCCCTGCTCAGGTTCGTTCCTACGAAAGCGCCTTTGGTGCACCGCCTCTTTCGAGCGACGCAGTCAACCCGGATAATCCCACCGACGCGGAACGATGGCAGCAGTGGGCGAGGTGGAAACTTGGGTTTATGGACGCAGCCTGGAAGGACGCTCAACTCGGCGTGAGCTACGTCCAACCCGACCTTATTGCCGCCACTCAAAGCCAGTACGCCTGGACTGCTTTTACCGACGGTTACTACTTCAATGTCGCACGCAGCCTTCCAGTAACCAGCGGCCACGGCGGCTACGACGACATCGGGCCTGGCTACTATTGCCCGTCCTGGTTCCTCGAAATGGCTCGAGCCCGCGACCTCGCCAAGCCATGCTGGTATCTTCCGACCTGGTACGGCAGCACAAAGCCGGAAGCCTACCGGCTCGAGCAGTATCTCTCCTTTATCACCGGTATCCAGGGAATGGCGAAGCCTCCGGAGATGGGAGTCCATCAACCGAGCGCCACCCCGCAGGCGCAAGTCATCGTCGAGACGAACAGA
>JACQGJ010000268.1 GCA_016199605.1 Armatimonadota bacterium
GGATGGTCCCGAGTAAACCGTCTGGTCTGCAATGCATCCGAGGCAATGTTCGAAGCCCGGTTGTAGGCTATGGAACCTGTGCTGGCACAAGACCAGTTGACTTTGCATTCGTGTGTGGGGAGGTGGGATTCTATGCGCTATGACTTTCGCGCACACAGTTTGGCGACGCTGATATTGCTCTGCACCCTTTCAACGTATGAACGTGTCCGGTGTGGACAGCGGTCCACCTTTCGTGTGCTTACTCGTGGGCGTATCGGGGACGCGCGTCTCTCGCCAGATGGCGACAAGATAGCCTTCACCGCTCGGCCCGCCGGTGTCAGCGAAGATCCCAGATTGTCAGTGCTCTACCGGAAGACGGGTCTGGTGAAAGAAACCAGCGCGCACCTCAAGGGGCATTTGCAGTGGTCGCCTGATTCCAGACTCATCGCGACCGTCAATCGCGTGCATACAGTGTCTACTGGTTATAGATCCATGGTTGTCGTCTTGGACTCTGTTACCGGGAAGAAGGTAGCAGCGCTGGAATCCCCTGGTATTCTTCACTTGTGCGGTTGGTTCCCTGACGGGACTCGGATCCTGTTGGAGCAGCATTCTGAAATGCCACCCATGTGGCTCGCGCGCGCGAAGGAAGGGGACCATATCCGAGCGATGGATATCAAAACAGGCAAGTGTAGAACGTTTGGACTAACGAAGGCTGGAAGGGCGATCGTGAGTCTGGACCTCTCCCCCAAGAACGGATTCATTGCCGCGACGGCTGACGAAGGGAACATCGTGACTTTCTTTCTCGGGAAGGACGGACTCAAGCGGCTCACGTCTGATCCGCCGAGGGATGAGCGAAACCCATGGCCTTCTAACTCAGACCCTCGCTGGTCGCCGGACGGCCAGCGAGTGGCCTACTGGCGTCAGTTGAACGCATATAGCTGGGAGTTGTGGACAGCAAAACGGAACGGCCACGACAACCAGAGGGTCGCGCCAGGCAACCGAGTACTCGAGCAGATCGCCTGGTCTGCCGACAGCAACAAGATCGCCTGGCTCGGTCACCCAACCAAAGGAGCCCCAAAGTTCCGGCGCGTCCCCGGCCTCGTTGAGCACAAAGGGTTCACGCCCATTGACCCGGGAGACCCCGGCTATAACTGGACTCTCTATATCGCGGATGTTCGCAAGGGCGTGACACGCGCGATCCTCAGCAGCAGAGGCTGGTTCAACCTTGTCGGTTGGGACCACAAGGGCGTGCTCGTCTGCAGTAGTCCAGGGGCGATCTTTGAGGTGAAACCATAGGTTCCCTGCTGGTGTTCAGAGCGGCTAACAAGAACAGCTCGGTTCCAGACTTTGATGATGAGGGGAAAGGGATGACCACTTGACACAATCCACTCAGACACTGACTCCAAGAGAACGGGTCTGGTTGGCTCTTGATCGAAGGCAGCCGGACCGCACGCCCTTCGGGTTCGGCTTTGGCTTGCAGCCGCCGGCGCGGCGGGAGTTTGACGCGTTCCTCGAAAGGCGGGGGCTGACGTTCGAGGAAGTGGAGCGACGATGTGCGGACCTCCGCTCGATTTACCCGGACTACGTCGGCCCCGAGTTGCGAACGTTTCCCGACGGGTCCGTGGAGGATATCTGGGGAACCCGACGCAAGCCGCAGTCCTACGGGATCGGCGAGTATCAGGAGATGAGCTGGTACCCCCTCGCCGAGGCGAAGTCTCCCGCGGACTTGGACGGCATACGCTGGCCGAGCGCGGACTGGTGGGACTTCGACAACTTCGCGGCGAAGCTCAAGGCGGAGAACCCGGAGGGAAGGTGGGCGGTGCGCTCGGGAAGGGGCAACCTTCTCGAGACGGCCACCTGGATGACGGGCATGGAGAAGATCTTCATCGACCTGGCGGAGAACCCGGAGTTGATTGACGAAACGCTGCGGCGGATCACGGACATCTACCTCGAGTTCAACACCCGCCTGCTCGAGGCGGCCAACGGCGAGGTGGACGTCGTCTTCACCGCCGATGATCTCGGAGGTCAGAAAGGGCTGCTCCTGTCCCGGCGCATGTTCCGCGAACGGGTGATGCCCCACCATGCGCGGCTGAACGAACGGTTGCACGATTTCGACGTGAAGATCATGTTCCACACGGACGGAGCGGTGATGGACATCATCCCGGAGTTGATCGAGATGGGAATCGACGCTCTCGAAGCCTTGCAGTTTGATGCGGATGGGATGGACCCGCAGTTGATGAAGGAGCGTTTCGGAGACCGGCTTGCCTTTCACGGCGGCATCAGCGTGCAGCACACGTTGCCTTTCGGAACGCCGGATCAGGTCAGGGAGCACGTCCGGTATTTAGACGGAACTCTCGGCCGCGGCGGAGGGTACATCCTGGCTCCGGCCCATGCGATTCAGGCAGGGACCCCGCCGGAGAACGTGTGGGCGATGCTGGAGCAGGCGACGGGCTTGGACCTCGCCGGGTGACACCCGGTCGCCCCCTGCTACCACGCTGTCCATCCACCGTCTACCAGCAGGTTCTGCCCGGTGATGTAGCTGCCGGCTTCGGACGCGAGCAGCAGCATCGCCCCTTTCAACTCTTTCGGTTCGCCCATTCTTCCCATGGGCGAGTGACTCTGCAGCCGACGAATCAACTCACGATTCGTCTCCTGGGTGGTCGGGGTGGGGAAGGGGCCGGGAGAGAGGCAGTTGACCCGCACATTGTCTCTGGCCCAATAAATCGCCAGATGGCGGGTGAGGTGAACAACGGCGCCTTTCAGCGCATGGTAGTTGGGCGGACTGCTGTACTCCAACCCTTCGTAGGCATCGGGATAGCTTCCCACCACCCCGTACATGCTCCCGATATTGATGACGCTCCCCCCGCCTAACGCCTTCATGTAGCGATGAGCCTGTCGCGCGGCAATGAAGTAGGAGGTCGCTCCCACGGCAAAGCTGTGCATGAAGTCCTCGGGGGTCGCGTCGGGGATCTTGGCGGCTCCGCCACGATAGCCATTGTTCACCAGGACGTCGATCCTGCCGGTCTTCTCGACGGTGGCATCGATGGCGGCCTTCACGGCCTCATGGTCAGCGAGGTCGAGCGGCATGGCGAGGTGATCGCCGGGCAGCCGGTCCGCCAGTGCCTGACACATCTCCACATTCCGGGACGCGATGACGAGGCGCGCTCCCACCTCGGACAGGGCCTCGCAGAAAGCGGTGCCCAAAAGCCCGGCGCCGCCGCTGACAAAAGCCACCTTGCCTGTCATGTTGAAGAGTTCCAATGCGCTCACTTGAGTTTTCCTCCTTGTAGGAAATATCGATTCCATTCCCGTTGGTTTCGGCCAACGGTACTCACTTATCCATCGCTGATTTGAGCAAGGTGTCCATCCACCGCTGCACCTGAATCGCGTCTTCCATACGACAGCCGGGAGGGACCGGCGCTCCGCTACACGCGGCAAGAAAGGAGCGCAGTTCTTCTGCAAGCATTCCGGTCGGGCGGCCTTCCACGGAGGAGATTTCGAGACAGAGCGGCCAAGTAACTTTGTCATCGGTCCAGGTCAGGTTTTGGGGATTGGTATCCACTCTCGCGACGTAGCGATCTCCGAATACCTCAACGCGGTCGAAGCCGTCCCCGGCTGCCCCGTCCGGCAAGATCCAGTGGGAGTGAAACGTGGCGACCCTGCCATCGTCCCACCGGAGAGTTCCCCAGGCGTGGTCTGCGAGACCTTGGGAATTGGTGGCGTCCAGGGCGTCAAAGTAGACTGGCTCCTCGCCTCCCGCCATTTGCGCGGCCACGTAGAGGTCGTGTACCATCGTCATCGCGATGGGGTGCTCTTCGGGATAGATCTCACCGGTTTTCCGTGGCCGGTGACGAACGAAGTCAAGACTTCGGAATCCTTCCTGTCGGACCCGTTGGATCAAAGGGTTGATCATCGAATGGAACACGCAGATGTGTCCCGCCATCACGACCTGGTCTGATGTCCTCGAAATCTCCAGGAGATCATTCGCCTCCTCGAGGTCCTCGCTGACGGGCTTCTCAACCAACACATGCATGCCAGCCGATAGAGCTTTCAGCGCGATCGGCACGTGGGTATCCGTGCGAGTGGCGATAACGAGGGCCTCCGCCGCCTGCTGGTCGATCAGCTCTTCCACGGTTGTGAAGACTTCAGGAACGCCAAGCTCTGCTGCGAGGCGCTCAGCCTTGCTGCGAGTCCGATTGCCGAGGGCTGTCAATCTGGCTTCCGGCAGAGCCGCCAGGTTCCGTGCGTGCAGCTCACCAAAGGCGCCGATGCCGATTACTGCAACCTTCACCGTTTCTTTCGTATCCAATGAAACCACCTCCGGGTGCGCTGGGAAGACGAAACCACAGCCACCTCCCATGCCGCTCGATTCTATGCGGGCCGCCGGTCTCGTGTCAATGGCAACACTAAGTCCGGGTGCAAGTAAGATTTGTGGTAACTGTTCACTTCATATCTGTAGACAGGGAGCTGCAAGTCTCTCGACCGACGATTCCGCA
>JACQGJ010000265.1 GCA_016199605.1 Armatimonadota bacterium
CGTCGAACTCGGACAACCGGTGGTCGCACAGAATCAGGTCGAGGTCTCCCTGCTCAAGGGCGGCCTCAAACCCCGCGTGCGTGTCCACCGGAACCATCTCACAGTCAATGCCTGACCGGCGCAGCGTCGTCTCAGCAAGCATTGTGTGGACCTCTTCGTCCTCGAGGTGCAGAATGCGTATGGGTGATTTCTTCACTATTTCCGTCCTTTGTGTTTTGATATCGTGTCTTCTTCGGCAAAGCGTGAACTCACGTCGTCACGCATCACGTTTCACAACGTTTCGTATGGCTGGCAGCAAGTCATTGCCCATGTTGCCTTTTGCGACGAAGTCATCGGCGCCGGCGCGTAACGCGGCGTTCCGGTAGAGACTGTCATCGTGAAACGTGAGGGCAATGATTCTTGCCTCGGGCAACGCGGTGCGTAGTAGCGGAATCAGTTCCAGCCCGTTCAGGTCAGGCATCTGCAGGTCAACGACGATGGCATCCGGTTGCAGGTCACGCGCCAGCGGCAGGGCATGCAGTCCCCCCAGCGCCACTCCAACCACACGGACCTCGGACGACTCGTTTAGAAACCGTTCGGCGATCCGGAGAAAAGCGCTGCTGTCGTCTACGAGCAAGACTGAAATGCGGTGCGGCATGTAAACATCATCCTCCTTGAATAGCGGCTCTCTTGCCAGCCACACACATTATGCCCGCGGGGCGGAATAGTGGAATCAGTAAAACTACGCGAAAACGGTTGCGGGGATTACGGAAGTGAGAAGTGAGGCGTGAAACGTGAGGCGTGAAGCGCGAGGCGTGAAGCGTGAGGGGTTAGGGGAGGGGGACGTGGGTGAGGAGGGTGTTGAGGTCAGGGGAATCGGAGGAGGACTCGGGGTGAGGGTCTGTGGAGGAGACTTGGTATTCGGCGCGTTCTTCACGCAGGAGGCGACCGCGTTGCTGGGGAACCATGGTCAACAAGAGACGAATGATGGGGGTCAGGAGGGCGAGGCGATGCGCGGTGACTTCCTCTCCGAGAAGGTGGCGCGCCTGATAGTACCAGTTCCTGCTTTCGCGTGCGGAACCCAACGCATACTCATAGAAGCGAGCCCGGTCCGGTCCCGTGCCGCGAGAGTAACCTTCTGCAACATTCGAGCTGATCCCTCCCAGAGCACGGTAGAGTTGATCCGACAATGCCATTGTGCGCTTGTCCTTCATCAACCGGGTAGCATCATGCCAACCTAAATCCGCCGCGTATAACGCGAGCCGGTACGCTTCCACCTTCCATAGCGAATCCCCCGTAATCTCCCCCGGTACAGCCTTCACCCATTCTTCAAATCTCATATCATCCACTTTCACACCTCACGTTTCACCTTTCACCTTTCACGCCTCACTCCACAATCCCCCTCCTCATCGTATACCGGATGAGCTCGGTCTGATTCTTCAACTCCAGCTTCTGCATGACGTGGGCGCGGTGGCTTTCGACAGTGCGGGGGCTGAGGGAGAGGCGGTCGGCGATGTCGGCGGCGGTGAGACCTTCGGCGGAGAGATGGAGGACTTCTCGTTCGCGGTCGGTGAGGGAGTCGTAGGGGTCTTCGGTGGCGGCGGCTTTGGTGATGTAGGCTTCGATGAGGCGGTCGGAAAGGGGAGGGCTGAGGTAGCGCGTGCCCGCGGCAACGGAGCGCACGGCTTTGAGGAGATCGGCAGAGGCGGCATCCTTGAGGGCGTAGCCGGTGGCGCCGTTGCGCAACGCCTCGACCACGTAGGCTTCGTTGGCGTGCATGGAGAGGATCAACACACGGGTCCGCGGGCAGGATTGTTGGACCTGCCGTGTGACTTCCAGTCCGTTCAGCCCGGGCATCATCATGTCAACGATGAGAACGTTGGGCTTGTGGCGCTCCACCAGTTCGACGGCTTCGAGCCCGTCGCCCGTTTCCGCCACCACACGCAGATCGCGCTCGGTCTCCAACAGGCGCCGCATTCCCTGGCGGACGACTTCATGATCATCGGCGAGGAGGAGGGTTGTCATGGTGAAGTACCGTGAAGCGTGAGACGTGATGCGTGATGCGTGAAAGTCAGGTGGCTTTTGCCCACCTCTGCACGTGCGCCTTCCGTTCCTCCGCAGAAAGGGCCAGTCGTGCAGTGTGGCCAGGGCAAAACGGAGAAAGGATTTCACACCTCATCTGTGTGGCCAAGAAAATCCTTAAAGGATTGAACGAACCCCGCCGCCTCCTTCACAGCCTCTGCAGCGTCGTCAGGGGTCAACTCGACCATCTCCTTGTAGTCGGACTCTTGCCGAAGCTCAAAAAGACGATGGAGAGACCGGGATCGCTGTTTGTCAATCTTGGACGAACGCACAAACTCCCTGTCAAACAGGGAGATGACGCCCGTGTGTTTGGAGACAGAGCCTCCAGATCGGTCATATCACGATCCCTCTCTCAGGACGTTTCGCACGATCGGCGACGACTTCAATGGTGAGGCTTCGATGTCTGCCCGGGTGAAGACCAGCGGCGAGATCACGAGGAAGTTGCTGAATCCTACTTCCCACACAGCGTCGCCGATTCTCTTCTTCAACTGCCGGTCGAGCGCGCCCACCTCAATGAAGACATCCATATCTGAAAACTCATCCTCATCCCCCCGCGCTTTCGAGCC
>JACQGJ010000266.1 GCA_016199605.1 Armatimonadota bacterium
AGGTACGACCGTTCGGGATGATGGAAAAGAAGACGATTGAAGGAGTGTATTGAGACCTTTTCGATTTCTGATTTTGGATTGACGATTTGAGTCGAAGCCCTTCAACCATGCCTCTTCCCCATTTACCAATCCTGCGCAACGGTTCCATCTATGAAAGCCTCGACAAGGTGGAGTTGGCTGACCTCCGTACCGGCGTGCCGGCTGCAGTTGTCAGCCAAGCCAACGCGGGGATTTTGCGGCGAGATCTTGCCAGGATGGCGGAAGCCCGTGAGGCTTTGCGTCAACTATCGACCCGGCAACTACTGGACTTCTGTGCGAAGGCCGGGGAGCTTTTTCTGAACTCAGAACTTCCGTTTGACGGATCGGAGGGCCTTCAGTCTCCGGACCAGTATATCCGGCAGGTTTCGTCGACAACAGGACTGCCTCACCCCCTCTGCCGCCAGAACATGCAGAAGATCCACCAGGTCTTCACCCGGATGCCCGACATCCTGAAGGGTTTAACCCGAGGGTTGGACTGGAAGACGCTGGACGAGGGACTCGGCGAGCAGAATGGCATACCGGTGAGCTACTACCCCGTGACGGAATGCCTCGGTGTCGTCTTGCCAAGCAACTCGCCGGGCGTCAATTCCATCTGGATGCCCGCCGTGGCGCTCAAGGTCCCCGTTGTGTTGAAGCCGGGGCGAGAGGATCCGTGGACGCCTTACCGGATCATCCAGGCGTTCATTGCCGCGGGAGTTCCCCCCGGAGCCTTTAGCTTCTACCCGACCGATCATGAAGGAGCCAATGCGATCCTCGCCTCGTCTGGACGGGCGTTACTGTTCGGGGATGAAGCGACGGTCGAACGCCATGCCACCAATCCTGCCGTTCAAGTACACGGTCCGGGGCGGAGCAAGATTGTCATCGGAGAAGACTTGATCGAACGGTGGCCGGAGTTCCTGGAAGTTATGGTAGAATCGGTGACGGCGAACGGGGGGCGCAGTTGCATCAACGCTTCGGCGATCGTGGTCCCGGCACGCGCCAGAGAACTCGCCGAGGCTCTCGCCAGACGCTTGGCAATCCTCCAGCCGTTGTCTGCCACTGAGGACCGGGCGATTTTGGCGGGCTTCGCGAAGGAGGCGGTAGCCGTGGCGATTGACACCACCATCGACGAGGGGTTGGAGACGGAGGGCGCGGAAGACGTGACAGCCCGATATCGTAAAGGGCCACGCAAGGCTGTCCTCGAGGACAGCTCCTACCTGCTGCCAACGGTGGTCCTCTGTGACTCCATGTCGCACCCGCTCGCAAACCGCGAGTTCTTGTTTCCGTACGTCAGTGTCGTTGAGGTGCCGCCGGAACACGTGCTGGAAAGGATCGGGCCCTCGCTGGTTGTGACTGCGATCACGGAGGACCGAGACTTCACCCGTCAGCTTCTTGAGTCTCCCATGATCGACCGACTGAACCTCGGTCCCCTCCCAACGAACCGTGTCCGCTGGGACCAGCCCCACGAGGGAAACCTTTTCGAGTTCCTCTATAAGCGACGCGCCGTCCAGCGCGAACACTATCACTCACCGTAGGAGCATACGTAATGGCATTCAGCAGGAATCTTGGAGTAAGCACCACTCATCTCATCGGGTATCTGGCCGTTGGCCTGGCGGCGGCGCTGCCTCTCTGTTCACCCACCCACGCGGCCGACTGGCCCCACTTTCGCGGACCCGCCTATGATAACACGTCGCCCGAGAGGAATCTCCTCAGCACCTGGCCACAGGAAGGTCCGAAAACGGTGTGGAAGATTCCGCTGGGAGAAGGTTTCTCGCAACTGGTGGTTAGCAAGGGAAGAGTGTTTTGCTTTGTGAAGCGAGAGCAACAAGAGTTGTGTGTCGCCATGGATCCAAAGACCGGACAAGAGCTATGGGCCACACCCATCGACCAGACGATCATGGATGGGAACGGAAACGGCCCGCGATCTACGCCGGCCGCCGACGGGGATAACGTCTACTTGCTGAGCACCTATCTGAAGCTCGCGTGCGTCCAGGCAACCGACGGCAAGGTGGTGTGGACGCATGACCTCAAGCAGGAATACGGTGGAACTGTGCCCGGATGGGGGAATGCCTCGTCACCCGCGATCGATGGGAACCTGGTCTTTGTCTGCAGTGGCGGCGCTGGTCAGTCTCTCCTGGCTTTTGACAAGAAGACCGGTGGTCTTGTCTGGAAAGGGCAGGACGATGGCATTACCCATGCCACGCCGACACCTGCCACGATTCTGGGGGTAAGACAGGTGATCTTCAGAACCGGCTCGGGTGTCGTTGCCGTGGCCCCAAAAACCGGTGAGGTCTTGTGGCGCTATGCGATCCCACACAAGACCTCAAGCGCCGCTTCACCCGTCGTCGGGGGAGACATGGTTTACGTTTCCTCGAGCTATGGTGTTGGCGCGGGGGTCTGCAAGATCACGAAAACGGGCCAGGGCTTTGCGGCCACCGAATTGTGGAGAACCCCTGGGGGACTCGAGAATCATTGGACGACGCCCGCTTACCGCGACGGGTATCTCTACGGTCTCTATAAGAACGGACCTGCTCTCCGATGCATCGAGATGGCCACGGGGAAGGAAGTGTGGACCCAGGGAGGTTTTGGCTGGGGCGGCGCGACGATCCTCGTCGACGGACACGTTCTTGTGCAGGATGACAAGGGAACTATCGTTCTGATCGAGGCAACCCCAACCGGATATCATGAAGTCGCGCGAACACAGCCTTTAGGCGGCAAGTGCTGGACGATGCCGAGCTTCAGTGGAGGCAGGATTTACGCACGGAGCACGACAGAGGCGGTTTGCCTGGACGTGTTGGGCAAACCGTAGCGCTTCCGCAGATCGCCATCAACATCGCTGCATTGAGTGAGAGCCTGATCCTCAGGGATTGGCCTCAGCATGGGGTATTACCTTCGATGACACCCGGATTGTTCGCCTTCGACTACCAACTTGAGACTCGGATCGTCTATGGCGAGAATACCATCGAACGGCTCGGCGACTTCGCTCGGGACCTGGCGTCTCACACAGTCCTCCTCGTCACCGACGCCGGCATCGTCGCCTCCGGTCATGCGGAGCGCGCGGCCCGGGCGCTGGAGTTGGCGCGCCTGCCAGTCGTTGTTTTCGAGGGTGTAAAGGAGAATCCCACTACTCGCGACGTGGAGGCTTGTCTCGAAGTCGCTAAAGGCGCGAGCATTGACTTGATTGTGGGACTGGGAGGAGGGAGCAGCCTGGACACTGCCAAGGGGTGCAACTTCCTCTTGACCAATGGTGGCCGTATGCAGGACTACCTGGGCATCGGAAAGGCAACCAAGCCGATGCTGCCGATGATCGCGATACCGACAACGGCAGGCACCGGAAGCGAAACCCAATCGGCTGCACTCATCACCGATGAAATCACTCATCAGAAGATGGCGTGCCTCGACCGGAAGGCAACCCCTCGGATCGCTGTCCTCGATCCGGTGCTGACGATCACCCAACCGCGGCAAGTGACTGCATGCACCGGAG
>JACQGJ010000269.1 GCA_016199605.1 Armatimonadota bacterium
GGCCGACAGTGGGGCGTTCCGAAGGAGTTCTACACCGGCCCGATTGTGGCCGAGCCCTATGTCATTCCACTCGCGCTACTGCACGGCATCGGGACCTGGGGCCGAGGCAGCGGAGCGTTGATCGATGCCTACAAGCGGCCTGTCTGGGACGTCTGGGAGAAGTTTGGGATCGAGGACGCGACCTTCGTGGGCTACTGGCGCGACAGCCCGAACGTGACCAGTTCGCACCCGGACGTGAAGGTCTCGTACCATCTCAAGCCAGGCCAGGTACTGCTGGCCGTAGCCAGCGCGAAACGCGAGCCGCCCGCGGCGACGATCACCCTGGACCTGGCAGGTCTGGGGCTGAACCCGGCAGCCCTGCGCGTCACCACGGGCAGCGGTCGTCCGCTCGACGTGAAGCCAGACGCCGACGGCCGGCTGCGGCTGCGTTTCCCAGATCAAACAAACGCGGGCCATTATGTCTGGCTGCACGGAGAATAGAGGACTGGTCTACCAATGAACCTCGTGAAGCAGTCAACTCTACTTCGCAACGCGACAGCATGTCTATCGGTGCTTCTGGTGTCTTGCCTGTCACGGACGGCGAAGGTCGGCAAGAGCGGCGACTGAGGTTAACTCGAAAGTATACCTGATGGTCTTGAAATGAGAAACGAGCAATCACGGGTTTCCTTGCGCCGCTCGGTGGCACTGGCGCTGTGTTGCCTGTTCGCGGGCGGGTTGCACGTGGAAGCAGCTTACATCCTGAACGGCCAGCGTTCGACTGTTGGCCAGTATGCCTATGATGCTCCGCTCCCGGCGGACTCTCCCTTTGGCGGAGATGCTGGCAAGGGATTGGTCAGCTTTGAGGAAGGGGCGCTCATGGACGCGCAAGGAGTGAGCCTCGGCCAAAGCATGGGCTTTTCCGCTACTCGAGCTGAGCCTCGCGAACGGTTTGTCTTCATTGACTTTGGCCGGGAGGTGATTCTCGATTCCCTGGTGGTGCGGAACAGGCTGAACGAATGGTGGGGGCTTTCTGCCTTCCAGGTATCCTTTTCTTCAGACGGGCGGCTTTTCTCCAAAACGTTAACTCATGGAGGTGCGGGGGTGGACCAGTGGCCCCACGAGCCGGGATTGGCAACCGATTGTACGGTCCCCGTAGCGGAGGTGAAAGCGCGCTTCGTCAGGCTGCGGCTCATTATTCCAGCATGGGTGAACGTGCAGATTGCGGAGATTGATATCATCGCCTACACCTTGAGCGGAGCTGGGCCTCCCGCGCCAACAGGCATGAAGGCACTTACCGGAATAGTCAGGGAGTATGCGCAAACGCCCGTGGTTGACAGGTTCTCGCAGTGGACGCGAGAAGAATGGCCGGGCAAGATTCACAGCCAGAACGAACTGGTGGAGCGACACCGGGCCGACCAGGCGCGCTATGCCAACGCTCGGCTTGACTCCAGGAAATACGACCGTTTTGGCGGCGATAGGACCCTGGGCATCAAAAAGAAGACGGGCAGGAAGTTCATGGTGGAGAAGATCGGCGGTCGTTGGTGGTTCATCACCCCCGACGGCTATCCTTTCGTGATGATTGCTGTGGACGGGATGAACGTTTTCGACGGGATGAACATGAACACAGTGATCCATCCATCCCAACCGGATATCCCAAAGCGCTTCGAATGGATTCCTGAGGAGAAGGATGAGAGGTTCAAAGACTGCTGGGATGAACCTTCTGTCGGCATCAAGCGGTTTGACTACTGGAGAGGAAACCTGGTGCGTGTCTTCGGCAAGAAGAATCACAGCGATGATTTCTACCAGTTGGCTGTCAAGCGGCTTTGGACGTGGGGCTTCAACTCGCTGGGAAAATGGACATGGTTCTGGGAAGGGACGGATACCCCGGGCATTCTCAGGCGGCTGAACCGCCAGGTCCCTTACCTCTTTGTCCTCAGCCCCCGCCCTCGTGCAGGCGTTCAGGTTCCTGAGTACCGGGAGGTCTCGGACATCTGGAACCCCGAATACGAGAAGAGCGTACAGAACGAGGTTCGGTATTTTGCCAGGAGGTACGGGAACGATCCTTACTACCTGGGGTTCACTATTCGTAACGAGGGCTGGTGGGATGGAGAAACGACCCGCGCGCTGCTGAGATCCGACTCTGCCCTGCCTGCCACCAAGAAAGCGTTCGTCGAACAACTGGAGAAGACCTACGGAGACATTGCCAACCTCAACAAGAGGTGCGGGATGGAGTGGAAGTCGTTCGATGATATACCTCCCGCAGACCTCAACCCTTACGCCGACAAACTGAAACAAGAGGTCTCTACGTTCATCGAGCTCGCCAGCGATCGCTACTATGCCGCGTGGCGTCGGGCGGTGGACCGGTTCGATCCAGGCAGACTTATCTTGGGTTCGAGCTTCGTGTTGTGGTGGTGCTGCTGTCCGGAGTGGGTGAGAGGTTCGATCCTGCACAGCGATGTCATGATGATGGACTGGTATGGCAGAGATCCTTCCTACGTTCGCACTGAATGCGTGGATAAGTTTGCGGTTCCCGCGAACAAACCGGTAGTCCTCGGCGAGTTTGGTATCTCCACCATGGATTATGGTTTCAAGCCGTGGCACAATGTGTGCCTGGGTGGTCAGGACGAGCGCGGCCGGGTCTACCGCTATGTCAACGAGAACCTCTACGCGAACCCGTACTGGCTGGGCACGATGTACTTCATCTACCGTGATCAGGTCCTGGGCGGCCGGGACTACAACGGCGGGGGTGAGTCGCAGCAGTTTGGGCTGGTCAACAACTGCGACCTGCCGTACGAGCGCTTCGTCAAACACGTGCGGGAGACAAACACCAGATTGTTTCGCATCCACGCCGGCAAGATGAAGCCTGTCACGAGGGAGGCTATGAAGATTGAGTAGAGTACGGGACTATGACTGTGCGGGAGAGGCGAGCGGGGATCCATGTTTGTCACGACACGGAAACAGGGGAGGGAAGGGATGAGCCAACTGAAGGATCGTGTTGCGATCGTCACCGGGAGTTCTCGTGGTATCGGGAAGGGCATTGCCCTGGGATTGGCGAGAAGGGGCGCGCACATTGTGGTCAATTGCGAAACGGGTGAGGATAGCGCAAACGAGGTGGCTGCTCTTGTTGAGGAGTGCGGAGTCGGCAGTCTGGTCGTCATCGCCGACGTTTCCCGGCGAGAGGACGTGGAGCGGCTCGTGGCTGCAACGATGGATAAGTTCGGACGGATTGATGTCCTCGTCAACAACGCCGCGGTGTTCCATGAAGGACCGTTTCTGGAAATGTCAGACGCGGACTGGAGTCGTGTTCTGGACGTGAACGTGAAGGGAGTCTTCCTCTGCTCTCAAGCAGTGGGGCGAGTCATGCAGGACCAGAAGTCTGGCGTAATCATCAACATCTCCTCCTTAGGCTCGCAGGTAGTCGTTCCCGACATGGCTGCCTACTGTGCCAGCAAAGGCGCAGTCAACACCTTGACGAGGGCCATGGCGTTGGAGCTTGCCCCCTTTGGGGTACGGGTGAACGCGGTGGCTCCCGGTCACATTGATACGGCCGGTAATCTGGCGCTGGTTGAGGGGAGCGCGGAGAAACGAGACAGGTACTTCTCCCGTGTTGCTCTCGGACGGTTGGGCAGAATCGAAGAGATCGCCAATGCGGTTGTGTTTCTGGCCTCTGATGAATGCCCCTATCTGACGGGGCAAACCCTCTACATCGAGGGTGGACTGATGATGTGGCAGGGGCCGCTGTGAGAATGGAAAGGGAGTCGAAATGAAGGGTTCACGCCAGACAGGTCAGGTTCAATACCCGGACTTCCCGCTGGACGAGTATCATCGTCGGGTTGAACGCGCTCGTGGTGAGATGGAGCTGCAGCAAGTCGACGCGGTTCTGTTATCACAGCAGGAGAACGTCCGCTACTTCGCGGGGCTGTTCGAGGTTGGGTGGGTGGTAAAGGCTTACTTCTTCTGTGTGCTGCTGCCGAGGAGGGACGAGCAACCGCCGGTGCTTTTTGTGCCGGAAGGCGACCACACTTACCATGTACGCCAATCCTGGATTGAAGACGTGCGGACGTGGAGGTTCCCGACGGGTTTCTACACCTCGGACGCCGTCGGGCAGGACCTGGTGAACCAGGTTGTGGCCTCGGTGAGGGAATCGGGTCTCGAACGTGGCAAGTTGGCGGTGGAAGTGGGAGCGCACTTCCGTCCGGGTTTGTCCTATGAGGTGATGAAGGCGCTCCAAGCGGCGCTCCCCGATGTGCAGTGGGTTGACTGTGCAAGTGTTTTGTGGCCGGTGCGCTGCATCAAGAGCGCGCTGGAAATCGACCGGCTGCGCAAGGCTTGTGAAATGTCCTGCCATGGAGTACGAGCGGGGTTCGAGGCCTTGGAAGTGGGGCGTTCAGAAAGAGACATCGCCAACGTGATGGCGAAGGCAATGTTTGATCGAGGGGCAAGCGAGATTCGTTTCCTGTCGCTCTATGCCGGGCCGGAGCGCGCGATGTGGGCGGATTCCATCCCGCGGCAGGAGCAGATGCTGCGTCAGGGGAGTTCGCTGCAGTTCGACGGTGGCGCGGTTTATGAGGGCTACTTCTGCGACTTCAAACGAATGGCATGGATGGGGGAGCCGGACGATGCATCTCGACGGTTCTATCACCTGGCGCGAGAGAGTTTGGAGGCAGCCATCAGGACTGCGGGTCCTGGCGTGCCTGCTGCTGAAGTGTATCACGCGTCTCAGGACGCGCTGCGAGAAGCCGGCTACGGTGGCTTCTGTGACTGGTGTCTTGAAGCCGGTTGGTCCAGCATCGGGCACAATGTCGGGCTGGACATTCACGAGATGCCAGGTATCAGCGCTGAGAATCATGATCCCTTACAGCCAGGAATGGTGATCGCGCTTGAGCCTTTCATCAGCCATAGCGGAGTAACACCCTTCTGGAACGCACAGGCAAAATACGGACTCGAGGATATGGTTCTGGTCACTCAAGACGGCTGCGAGGTGCTGACCAAACCGGAATGGATAGGCAGGGAATTGTGGGTCGCGTGACGAACGACTGGTGAGGTCCTCCGTGGCATACCAGGACTGATGCTTGCAGAACAGGCGCAATTGTTCTTGAGCCAGTCGTTCCTGAGAACCCTCCAGAGAGGTAACAAAGCATGTGTTCCGAATTGATATGCCCATTGCGCGTGACGCTATTGCTGACAGGCTTGCTTCTGGCCACGCCAGCCAGACCCGCGAGTGAGAATCTCGTCCGCAATCCGGGCTTTGAGGTGGATGCCGACAGCGACGGTAAGCCCGATGGCTGGCAGGGCACCGAAGCCTCTCGCCGAGACACGAAGGTCAAACATACAGGTGAGGCCTCGCTGTTTGTGTCCGGGTCCGCCGTGCAGGTTCCTGTCGCAGTCAAGCCCCAGACTGGCTATCGATGGTCCATCTGGGCGAAGCGCGCCGAACAGGGGTTGACGCGGCTGCTGGTCGGCGATGCCGTGGGGAACGGGATTGCCTCCACCGACAATGGCGGCTCGGGTATGTCGGCCTGGTCCGATGCCTTCGACTGGCAGAAGTTTGAGCTTGCCTTCCGCAGCGGCGAGCACGATCGCATCAGCCTCTATCTGATCCCCATGGGCTCCAAAGAACAAGCCTGGTTTGATGACCTGGAACTTGTGGAAGACGACTCGGTTCGTGTCGGGGACTTATCGCCGGTGGACAACGACTTACCGAGGTTGACGGCGGAGGAGCGGAAGCGCGGCTATCTTCTTTTCACCCGCAACACACTCGCACGCACCTATCATACGTCCGTTCCGACCAGTGGGGAGA
>JACQGJ010000270.1 GCA_016199605.1 Armatimonadota bacterium
AGTCTCATTCACCTGCCAGACAAGCTGGACAGGGGTCTACAAACCTTCCTGGATACTCGGGTTAGCCAGCCAATCGCATTCACCGGCGAGATAAACTCGCAGGGGTCTTATGATACAATTCCAGGTTTCTCCTCACCGGCGGCTTCAGCCGGTTTGGGGGCTTTCGCGTCC
Source organism: Armatimonadota bacterium (assembly GCA_016199605.1). Taxonomy (GTDB): domain Bacteria; phylum Armatimonadota; class Abditibacteriia; order CG2-30-59-28; family CG2-30-59-28; genus JACQGJ01. Next base: position 172 of record JACQGJ010000270.1, read on the forward strand.
GCGCCCTCACCCCAAAAGTCGTCGCGGCGTCCGGATTCCTGGAGTCCGTAGACTTTGTAAACGTCCACTGCGTGGGTCTTGCCTTTCACTTGAGCGGCAGGCACGTATTCGGCGATCACGACGTCTTTGACTCGCTCGTAAGTCAGACTGCTGCACATGATCCAACTGTGATACTGCTTGTTGAGACCTTCGAGGCGGGAGGCCAGATTCACGTCGTCACCAATGGCGGTGTAGTCGAGACGGTCTTTGGCGCCAATGCTGCCCACCATCGGTTCGCCCGTGTGGACCCCGATCCGCATGTAGAAATCGGGCCAGCCTTGGGACCGGCCATACTCCCTGAACTTCGCACACTCTTCCTGCATCTCGACGGCGGACCGAATCGCTCGCTCGGCATGGTCGGGGAAGGGAACCGGCGCCCCGAAGATCACCATAATGGCATCACCGATGTACTTGTCGATGGTGCCCTGGTACTTGAAGATAATGCTCGCCATCCGGTCGATGTATTCATTCAGAACGGCCACCACCACCTCGGGTTCGTTGGCTTCCGAGAGAGTGGTGAACCCCTGAAGGTCGGTAAAGACAAGCGTCGCCTCGACCCGTCGGGGGCGGGGATACTCCTCGGTCGGGTGGGCCATGATCTGCGTCAGAACCGAGGGAGCCACAAACCGCTGGAAGCGCCCGAACATCTTCTTCTTCTCCTGCTCCTCGGTAAGGAACATGTAGACGACGCAGAAGAGGTATGTGAGCATGATGGCCACCAGGGTATAACCCATTGGCAACCACAGGTTGTGTTGGGTGAAAGCATAGAAACCACACAGGAAATAGATGACGGCTGGCGGGAAAAAGCCTCCGCCCAGGTACATGAGGAACCAAGCGAGGCCGTAAATCCCGATCCGGCTGTTCTTCACTCTAAAGGACAGCCGAGCGTCAAAGATGGTCGCCAGGCTGCTGACCGGTTTGCTGATAAAGACGGTCACGATAGCGGTCACGATAGACATGAGGAAGATGATACATTCATTCAACCAGGGCGGAGTGACGCGAACGTAATCTCCACTAAGTATCGTTTGGAGGGCGTTGGCATGAATCTCGATTCCGGGGGTGTTCCCGCGCTCCATATACGGCGTCGGAAAGAGATCATGCAGGATTTCAGCACTCGCCCCGATCAATACGATCTTATCCTTCACGACCGTTTTGAGCATTTGGTCAGTCTTAGCGGAGGGATCAATCGCCTCATAAAAGGATAGCGTCTGGAAATGCGTGGCGGGACCCGCGAAGTTTATCAGCGTGTTATACCCGTGCAGGCTTCTCCGCCTATCCTGATGGCGGTTGAGCAGGTAAACCCTCGAGTTGCGCATGAGGCCCTTCTTGAGTCCTGTGCGGAGTTGGTCGGGGGAAATGCCGAGGTATTTTCCCGCGACACTCGCGACGAAAGAGGGGTAGACGTTCCAGGCGGAGCCCGAGGGCGTATCTGCAGGTTCGTGGCGTTCGAGGTAAACGGTGTACGATCGAACGAAGGAATCGGAGTCCTTGACGACTTTTGTGACTCCGATATCCCACGCGGCTTCCTCCAGTTCCGGGATAGGCAGAGCCACCGACGACACGGACGAAATGTTGCCTGCCGTTGACTTCTCCTTCTCGTCAATGTCTGCCGAAAGGATCACCTTCCCGTGGGACGCGAGAAGGCCTTTCCGAAACTGAGCGTCTTCTTCGGGGTCCTGCGGGGTATCAAAGAGCACGTCGAAGGCGATGACCTTGGCCCCGGCTATGGCAAGTCTGCGCGCCGCCTCGCCATAGACGCGACGTGGCCACGGGAACACCCCGACCTGTTCAAACGACTCATTATCTATGGCGAAGATTACAATATCATCCCTGGCTTCTACCCCTCCACGCGACCGAAAGCGGAGATCGTAGAGTTTTAGCTCGAAGTTCTCCCAGGGCTCCCAACCATAGTGCTGCCGGTAGAATATCCGTTCGACTTTCTCAAGGCGTTCTTTCCGCTTATTAAAGGATGCTTCAGTCTCGCCCTGTTTGCGCTTGGCATCTTCCCGCAGATGCTCATCATGCCGATGCGCAAAGTCGGTGAGATACACGGAAACGAAAGCGGAGACGAGTACCGCGATGAGGACGCTGGCCCGGAGATTGCGGGCGTGGGACCGAAAAAACTGGCGCATGGGCTTAAGCCCTTTCTTGTCGAGTAAGCTCAAAACTACCGTTGCGAATTCTACCGAACCGGTGGACCGAAGTCAAGGTGTTGGGAGTGATTGCCTCGCGACTCTTCAGACTGGCCACCGTCTCACGATCCCCCTCTCACAACAGGGGATTCTCCTCCTTAACGAGTATAGTTAATGCACACCAGGCCGTCACCCTTGACGCCGCCCTGCAACCTCACGTGTATAATGCCGTCAGCTTGAAGTGGACGGGGAATACGGACGTGGACTTTCTGAAAAACGGGAATCCATCAATCGGTCGTCCAGGGCTTCACGCCCGATGCGAGCACCTGTGCCTCAGGCCGTGCCGTGATGGGGACGTCGGAGACGCCAACTCGCAGAGTTGGACGCCCCTACGAAGAACACAAAAGGGGGATCTTCAACCGAACCGAGTATACATCACAGACCTCCGACCGAGAGCAGTCGTCAAGGACGAGATGATCCCACACATACTCAGAGGAATCATCCATGCGCGGCTTCGCAC
>JACQGJ010000007.1 GCA_016199605.1 Armatimonadota bacterium
GCTGCCAAGTGCCGGTTGAGAGAGGCTTGCCGGGTACGTTCAGGCTGCCGGTAAAGCCCGGTGGCAGGTCCCTGGTCGAGTCGAGTTTACCGTTGAGGTAGTACCTCGTCTTGAAGTTCCTGCGGTCAACAGTGATGACCAGATGAGACCACGTCTTCTCCGGTATCGCCCCGGAGGAAAGAGTCGTTCCGCTCCTCGCGCGATCGTCAGCCATCTCCATCATGACCTTGCCATCGCTCTGCACATCAATGTTCCACCAGGTGGCGGGATATCCGGCCGCCTCGATCAACCGGCGACGCCTGTGCTCGGAAACGACGTCAAGGGTAACCGGATGGAGCCAGCATTCGATGGAGAAATTGCCGGCCCCGAGCTGTAGTAGTGGGCTGTCAGGAAAGGTCGCCGATCCGCCGCTGCCATCAAGGTAGAGCGCTTTTCCGAACTCCCCCTTTGCTCTTTGCGCACCACCCAGGTCGCCGTTGAGCATGTTCCCGGAGCTGTCCACAAGTTCCACCCCGTCCTCATCGAGCCTCCAGTAACCCGCAAGCATGTCGGCATTGCTCAGCGTTCCTGTTGCTTTCCGCCCTGTTTTTCCGGTGCCCTTGATGGCGATGGACATGCCCGCGTTCTTCATCTTCTCCGAATCCGCCGGGCCGAGAATGAGATTGTCCACATAGAAGACTGTTCGCTCGGCGCTCAGACTTGAAATCCCAAACCACGTCACCTTCCTGAACCGGTCACTACTGAAGGGAACCGTGGTCACGATTTCTTTGCTATTGGGGGCGGACAACGTGAGAGTGTAGTCGGCGGAAGCATTGCTCCCGAGGGAGAAGTCAATTGCCACGGTGTACCACTCCCCGTTTGGGACGGCCCCGATCTCGCGTCCGCCCGCCCCCAGAGCGCCGTTCACGTAGAACTTCCCGTCGCGAGTCACTCGGAAGGTCGGACCGACGAGCAGTTCCCCTTCCCAATCGCGGAACTCCACATAGAAATCCGCGGGGGAATCCTTGCTGTTCATGAGGTCAATCGAGGAATGAATCTTCCCCTCGGTGTATCGGGGATAGTAGTAGAGGTGCGGCTCCCAGACATTCTTCAAGCCGGGAGCGTCAATGAACTGGAGGCTGTGGTTGCCGGTTCGGGAAGTCTGGTCCGTGACCTGAATCGTTCCACCCTCCGTCTTCTGTCCCCTGGCGGGGGGCAAGCCGACGGGGGCCAACTCGAAGCCATCGATCAGGGCCGCCGCCTCTTTGGTGAACTCAAAGGTGACTGGCTTCTCTCGTGAAACGACCGTATCTGCGAGGGGCCACGAGGCGCGTTCGTCGCTTGCATAGGCTCCGATCTTCTCGATTTCAGCGTTGATGTCCTTGAAGCCTACCGTGTAGGCGGGAGAAGCGGGCTTCAGTCTGTAGTCGTCCTTGCCGAGGTTCACGAAATGCGGATCAGCCACGAGGGAGCGCGTGTCGTATCCCTGGGCCTGCCATTCGGCGAGGGATGCGTAGTCCATCGTGCGGTGCATGTTGACCGCAATCGGATGCCCCTTGTGCCAGAGGAGGTTATCATCGAAAGTCGCCTGCTTGCGGTTCCACTCCGGGGCATTGTCCCAATGCCCCACCTCGTATAGCTTCGTGTCTGGGTTGCCGTAGTAGAAGATGTTGTGCCGGATCGCGTTCGGCGGTTCCTTATCCCGGTACTTGTTCTCTGAGTCGGGGAACATGAAGGTGCCAAAGAAGATCATCGAGTCGAACCGGATCCGCTTGGCGTCCGCCTCGACGAAGATGTTATTTTCCAGGAGGTTGCCGCCGCCAAACTGGAGAAACGCTCCCACCGCGCCGGTGCGGGCGATGATGTTGCCGTAGACCGTCACCCCGCAGATCGAGCCGTCGAGGTAGAGTCCGAAACTGCAAAAGGGAGAACCGTATCCTTCGCCGGGATGTGTGCAGTGTGGGTAACTTCCGTAGCCGACGGTGTCGAGCAACCGGTTGAACCGGAGGACGTTGCCCCGATTCACGACCGCCTGAGCGACATCGTGCTGGCGCAAAGCAATGGCGGCGTTGTCAGCAGTGTAGAGCATCGAGTTGCGGACGTCGTTGTACTCCGCAACGTTTTGCCTGCCGTTGATGAAGATTCCGTCCCGCGGCACTTCGTGGATGACATTGTGCGAGGCGAGGTTCTCATCGCCACAGATCGTGAGGCCGGCGCACACCCTGTCGTACAGCCCGGTGCGGTAGAGGTGGTTGTTGTCGGCGGTGTTCTTAGCGCCGTAGAGCACGACTCCCTCGCCTCCCGTGGAGGAGAGGTCGTTTCCCGCGATGCGGCACTCTCGACACGGATGGCTGAAGAACAAATCCCGGTCTCCTGAGTGGACGTGGATCCGCGTCGCGCCCGGCTTTTTCCACGGCAACCCGACGCCCTTCATTGCGTTGCGGAGGTAGCCGGCGTTGACGCCAACACCGCCGACCCGCGTGATGGTGTTGCCGAGGACCTCGCAGTGCTGTGCCCCTTCCAGAGCGATCGCATCCTGCCGCGCGCACCTCAACGTGAAGCCCTGGAATCGCAGGTATTCGACCGGCTTGTCCGGTGTTCCCGATAGCTCCACGAGGTTTTCCAGCACCGGCACAACGACGTCGCCCGCGGCCGGAGGCTTCCCGGTCGGGGGCCAGAAGTAGAGCTTCCCCGTAGAGTAGTTGCAGAACCATTCTCCCGGAGCGTCGAGTGCATCAAAGACATTCTGGATGAAGTAGCGATTGCCGACGAAGATCGAGCCGGCGACGTTGTACTTGAGCCGCACGAGGCATAGCTCCGGATCTACCTTGGCAATTCGTATTATGTTGTGGTCCCAGCAGTGATAGGGGTGGATATTGACTTCGGCCTGGGAGATGTCCTTCCACCGGTCGAAGGGGATGGAGCCTTCTTTGTAGTGGAAGCTGTTGCGGCTGGAGGCGGCCGTCTCGTTCACGTAGAGCAGCCCTCCCGTCACTGGATGCGCGGGGTCATAGTTGGGGAATCTCGCAAGGATCTGTCTCTCGCCCTTGAGGAACAGCTCACGAAAGCGGAAGTCCTCAAACCCCTGTTGCGCGAGGTCCGCCGCAAAGACGGCTCCCCGATATTTCTTCCATCGAAGAACCGGCCTGCCACCCGTGAGCACGACCTTTTCTCCCGGGAAGGCGCGATACGTGACGGGGCATTCCTTCGTGCCGGAGTCCTCGCCTGTCAACGACAAGGTCTTGTCGAAATCATACACGCCTTCTCTGACAAGAATCGTGACCGGAGCTTTCAAGCCGTCCCCGTTCCCCAGAGAGCGGATCGTGTCTCGCGCCTTCGGAAGCGAGGCCAAGGGACCATCAGATCGAGCGGCGTTGGGCGACTTCAGCTTGCCAGTCCAGGAGTCATTGCCGTTCTTTGCCACGTAAAGCGTCAGGCCCGCGGCGGCAAACGAAGGTTGGGAGCATACGAGGCATGCGAGTGCGAGCGCTTTCACTATCATTCTCTGGAGTCCCTCCACTGGTCTGGCACGCCTGCCGATTCGGTTCTCGGTCAAGCGCAGGCTACTTGCCGTAGAGCCTCACCCAGTCTACCTCAATCACGTCCCCGGCGGCCCCCATATCGAGTCTGAGCAACTTGAGGGTGCCGCTCCATTTCCCCTCGGGCCTTTTCATGACCTGGTACGTGTGCCACTTCCCATCAGGTTTGAGGGGGAATAGAAAGGACTTGTTCGCCGAGGGCTGCGGCTCGGTGAAAGTGGACCAGAACAACTCACATGAGTCCACTCCCTCGCTCACTTTCATTCTGAGAGCGAGGCACCGAAGATCCTCGATTGACGCGCCGACGTTGTCCACGATCAACTGCGGATCTTCCGTCGTCACTTTGGTGCGAAGCACACCGTGGCTCACCACGAACGGTTCGACGTGGTAAGGCATCCAGCCTTCTCCGGAGTTGCCCTCGAACTCCCAGGACCGCAGCGCCTTCGTGGACGGTAACGCTTCGTCGATCTTCCAGTTGACGCTTCGCGCTGCGAACGGAGGATCCGGATAGGGCTGTTTCTCCATCTCCCTGGCTCGGACAAGCTCGTCATCTTTCAGCACACTAAAGGTCGATATCTTCTCCGGTGTCGGCACGCAGTCGAAGTGCTTTCCCGTTCCTTGTCCGAACACTTCTCTGACGGCGTCGAGAAATGCGAATCCCCATTCCTTGTCCGGTTCGACGAAACTGCCCTCGCCCCATTCATTCCAGGCTTCGATGATTGCGAGGCCCACTCGTTTGTCGAGGTACTTCACACCGTTCCGGCACATCTGCTTGAACTTGGCAGGTGTCTTACCGGTGATAACGGCCGCCTGATCTCTGGCGCGCGGCCGATTGTCCCAATTTGAGCCGAGGGCGAGCAAGTAAGGCAGTCCCTTGTCCCGGGTGATGCCCTTCCACTGGTTCTCGTAGTGTTTGACCATTTCATCGTAAGGGAGGCTGTGCCCGGAGAGCCATTCGTATCGCGAATCGTAGTCCGTTCCGTAGTAGCCGTAGCCGGTGGTGGCCGCGAAACCTGCTTCTCTGATCTCGCGGCTGTTCCACATGGCGACGAGGTACAGGTCCCGCAAACCTCGGTTGCGCAGTGCCCTGTTCATCTCCTCATCGGAACGGGCAAAACCGTCGGGGCCTCCGTTGGCCTGAATCAGGCTCTTCGCATCCCAGATCACCAGCACCGGCCGACCGGCAATCGTCAGGTAGTTGGGCAGCCTGAAGTATGTGTCAGCGAGGTACTCCGTCATCTCAACCAGCGACTTGGTCTGGAAGTCCTCGTCAAAGGGCTTGTTCCACGGTCGGCTCTTCCAGTCAAGCCCGTGATTGCACCAATGGATACAGAACTTCATCTTCCGGCAATAGCGCGACTTCAGGAACCCCGTTTCCAGAGTCCGAAGCAACCGGTGCTCTCCCGCGTTCCAGTACCAGTCGAAACAGAAGAAGGAGATTCCGTGCTCAAGCGCCCATTTGATATGCCAGTCATTGACCTCGGGAA
>JACQGJ010000282.1 GCA_016199605.1 Armatimonadota bacterium
GTCTTGACTGTTTCAACACTGGCGAACGTCTGCTTTGCGCCCTTCGCCGCTGGTGCGCCGAAGGCCAAGTCCGTCGTCCAGAACCTGATGATTGCCGACTTCGAGGACGACGGCGTTCTCTCGCGAGTTGATACCACTGAGGGGGTGAAGGCAACCCTCACCGATAGGGAGGCCGCCGTCAGCGGCCGTCACTTCCTCGAGGTGAAGGAGGCGCCGTTCTCGACACACGGCAACCTGTGGCCCTCGGTTGTCCTCGGTCCGAAGTACTTCATCTCTCCCGTGGACGTGAGCCGTCACACTCGGATCGTGCTCACAATGCGGAAGCTCACTCCGGGGTTGGCTGCGGTGAATGTGACCTTTTCCACGCTTCCATATAATGACGGAGGCAGGAATCTCGAAGGGGAGGTGTGCTACATTCCGGGCGACGGAACGACGAAGGCCACTGTGCCAATCTCAAAGTTCGAGTCGAACGATCCCTCCGCGATCCGGTTGATGTATATCACGTTTCCGCCGAATGAGAGGGAAGAGGTCTATCGAATCGACTCGATACAAGCTGTTGACGATCCCACCGAAAGCTCTCCGGCTGAAATACTGCGGACGAAAGCCCGATCCCTGCAGGTCAGCTTTCAGACGGTGACAAGGAAGATCCACTGGCAAGCGGTCGCACAGGAGGAACGGACTCCGCTGCAAGGCCGTCTCGTTGATCTCGACCGCCAAATCCGGGAACTCAACCACGCGTGTGAAGTCGCTGTGACCTCTGGATTCAACGGCCAGTTCCTGAAGCGCAAAGTGGAATGGGAGGAGTTGTCGAAGCGCGTCGGGCAGCTTCTGCTCGTTGACAAGAAGAACTACGTGGTCTGGGAGATCGACCCCTACATTAATATCCTCAAGGACGAAACTCCTGATGCAAAGAGTCGCGGGCTTGAGAAGATAGAAGTGCAAATGGCTCTGGGCGAATTCCGCGACCAGGTTTTCATGGTCAGCCCGTGTGGGCAGGGAGTGCGGCTTGCAGTGGGGATCGATCCTGGACGATTGCCTTCCGGCCTCATCGAGGTCTACGAAACCGTTTACATGAAGACCAACCGGGGACCTGAAACCGGAGATGCCGTTTGCCCGTTGAAGGAGCCGCTGCTTATCCCGCAGGGGGAAAGCCGTCAGGTTCGTCTTCGGTTCAACACCCGCGACTTTCACCCGAAGCCGGGGAGATATGATTTCACGCTGAAACTCCAGGACCTGAACTCAAAGGTTGGTAGAGCGATCTCCGGAGTGCTTGAGATCTGGCCGTTCGCGCTGCCCTCCACTGACATCCTCTCGAACAACAACTATACTGAGTTCGACTCTTCCGACTTCTACGAGGGCGAGTTGCTCGCCAAAGCCGTCGCCCACATGAAGAGATACGGGCTGAACAATGTGTATGTTCACCCGGTCGAGATGCCGACCGTAAAGGAGGTCGATGCGGAGGGAAAGGTGCTGAAGTACGACGAATCTGCCTTCGAGAAGCGGGTCGGGCAAATCGTCCAAGCCTGGAAGGCGACTCCTGGCAAAGAGCGGCTGCGGTTCATCTTCACAATTTCGGGGATGTACGACCCCGGGCTTGGTCGGGAAGACATCAAATTCCCCGAGCCAAAGTGGAGAGGTGTGTTTGCCCAATGGCTGCGGCATCTCAAAGAGGAGTCCAGGCAACTGGGAGTCGCCGACAAAGATTGGGTGGTTGTCATGGGCGATGAAGCGAGCGAATCAGCGCTGGCTCAAAGAGAGATCCCCATGGCGGAAGCGGTCAAGGGCCTCGACCCGACGATCATGACCACCTGCAACACGAGTACGGTGATCAACGACCCGGAGATGAGCGCCCGTTTCTTCAAGGTGTTTGACATCCTGCAGCCGGAGCTGACCAGCCTCAAGTCGAACGCTCATCTCAGGGAGTGGGTTCGAAAAAGCGGGAAGACTCTCTGGACCTACAAGTGCAACGGTGGGCTCGGCAGCCGGGGGAAGAACCCTTACGAGTACTATCGTGTGTATGCCTGGGACCTGGTGAAATATGGACTTACCGGTACCGGTGTCTGGACCTACTGCGCGCAAGCACAGTCCCAGCGTTTGGGTGGGTATCTCCTGATTCATCGACTCGGCGACGAAGTGATGCACGCTCGCCGGTATGAGATGTTCCGCGAGGGGATCGATGACTACCGTTACATCAGCGCGCTGAGAGAGGTGGCGAAGAGACGAGGCTCCACGGCTGTGCGCAAGGCAGAGAAGCTGATCCAGCAGGCCGTGGACGACGTCGCTTCGCACGTCGAGGACACGACTCTCTGCGATAAGTGGCGGCGCCGGATCGCGAAGGAAATCATCGCAAACCTATCCTCGTAGAGGTTGATTCCCCACCTCAACGAGCATACGAGGAAAATGCCTGTCCACTTAGCTCCGAATATCCCGTTCGCCCAGGAGTTGCCCGTTCGTCCAGGAGTTGCGAACTCGCAGAGTTCGCAACTCCTGGACGAACGGGGAGTATATGAGGAATTCGGGTGTGCATCATACCTTCCGCTCGTGCCCCGGCTGCACAGTGCCCCATCTGGCGAGGAACCTTGGATAATCGATCACCTGTCCCGTAGTCAGCGACTCAAAGATCGCTTTCTCCACCTGTAGCACGTGACGGCCATGCTCAACGGTCATCGGTGGATCGGCGTCGTTCCGGATCGCCTCGCAGAGAGCGACCAGTTCGTCGAAGTGTCCCATGTACCCGTGCGGCCCGCGCGCATCTTTGAAGTGCGCTTGCGGATTGGCGGGAGTGAAGTCAGGCCCCGAGAAGAGGGTGGAGAAATCGGGCGCGGCAAGAGAGGTGCTCAAATGGCACTCCTTGAAACGGTGCGCCAGATAGACACACCGGTCCTTCCCGAAGAGCTGGAACGAGTACTTGCTCATCAAAGCGTTGTAGGCGCGCCCGTGCTGGATGTAGCACGCCTGTGAGCCGTCGGCAAACCGAAGCGTGGCGACAAAGCTGTCGGCAGGCAAATGCTGGTCCAATCCGTAGAACTGTCCACCGCTCGCATACACGCTCGCAATCGGCGCGTCGTGGAACTTGTGAACGATCAAGTCGAGATTATGGCAAGCCTGGCCGGAGACGGTGTCTGTGCATTGGCCGAAAGTGATCCACGGATTCGGCAAGAGTTCCTTCGCTCGCTTGACCGCTGGCGCCAGTCGGTTGCACAGTCCGATCAGGTACTTGACCTGAGCCTTCCGCACCGCCGTCTCCAACTCAAGGGCTTCCTCCACCGTGACTGCAATTGGCTTTTCCATGAAGACGTGCTTGCCTGCTTGCGCCGCGGCGATGCCCAGCGCCGGGTGATGTCTCTCGCCGGTCTGGATCAGCACACCGTCGAGGCACGAATCCGAGAAAAGGTCGCCGGGATCGCTGGTCGCGTAATCCCCACCGAAGTCCTGGAGGAACTTCTCTGCTTTCTCCTTGCACACGTCCGCATACGCGACGACCTCCATGCCGGGCACGTGCTTCGAGTTGAGCGCGTGCAACGTTCCCATGCCGCCGCAACCGATACAGCCAAATCGCAAAGTCTTCAAATCGGCTCTTCCCTTCTATGGAATGCAGAACTGGTCTGCTCTGAGATCGGTGATGAATCCGTAGCCTGACGCGTGGGTTATCATCAGCCCCGGTTTCGACGCGAGGGCCACCGATTGCGGCGTCACTCCGCAAGCCCAGAATACCGGCATGATTCCTTCCGGGATTTCCGTCACCGGCTCTCCCGATATGGGGTTCTCAAGGTTCGCGCCGATTATTCCGGGATCTCCGATGTGCAGGGGCGCCCCGTGGTTGAACGGGAATCGACTGGTCAGTTGTGTGGCGATCACCGCCTGCGCGTGGGTCATCCAACGCATCGTGACAACCAGGGGACCGTGGAACTTCCCTGCTGGCACGGTTTGCAGCCTGGTCTCCAACACCCAGACCTCTTTCGACTTCGGGACGCCGGCGCGTTCCAACGCGTCGTCGAAAGTCAGACTGGATCCAATCAGAAAACCGACGCTATCTTCGCGCCAAAGATCGACAAGATCCGTGACCTCCGCCTCTCGTACTCCATCGCGATACACGACGTACCGCGCCAGGTCGGTGCGGAGATCGGCTTCGGGGGCGCAGTGGCTCGGGTGGGGATCGCCGGGGTCCGTCACCTCAATCAGCGGACACGGTTTCGGATTCCGCTGGCAGAACACGAGGAAATCGTGAGCGTCGGCTTTCGGCAACACGACAAGATTGCACTGGACATACCCAGGGACCCGGAACGCGGTGTAACCGGTCCATTCATTTCGTCGCATCGCCAGCCGCGCCGCTTGGGCTTCGGTCATGAGGGACACCTCCGGGGTGTGAGAGCTTACTCGTCACCGTTGAAAATCCACCTTTACCCCTCTCCCGCCAACTCTACGAGTTGGAGCCCTCTCCCCATCGGGGAAGAGGGTCGGGGTGAGGGGTGTTTTCAACGGTGACGAGTAGAATTCCGGATCGACAGACCGATTCTATCATCACATCGGGGAGAAAGCCACCTGACTTCGTGCCGCGATGATCCGCGCCGGCTGCATCAACCCGCTGGCTCGCCTCGTCCCGTAGATCAGATTCACCGAGTTTCCGGTAACAACCACTCGAAGCTGATTCTCGCCGGCCTTCACGTGTTTGGTGAGGTCGAATCGGAAAGGTCGCCAGGCGCGGGCGCCGACCCGATCTCCGTTGACGAA